>NZ_JBUDPI010000001.1:0-52872 GCF_054919635.1 Halochromatium sp.
GGCCCGGTCCCTTGGGCGCGATCATGATCACGTCCAGATCCGCACGCGGCTCGATCTGTCCGAAGTGGATGTTGAAGCCGTGCGCGAAGGCCAGCGCTGCGCCCTGCTTGATGTTCGGCGCGACCTGATCGCGGTAGAGCTTGGCCTGATGCTCGTCAGGGGCCAGGATCATCACCACGTCGGCGCCGCTGACCGCTTCCGGGATCTCCTTCACGGTAAGACCCGCATCGGCTGCCTTGGCGGCCGAGCCGGAGCCGGCGCGCAGACCGACGACGACATCGACACCTGAGTCCTTGAGGTTGTTGGCGTGGGCATGACCTTGCGAGCCGTAGCCGATGATCGCGACCTGCTTACCCTGAATCAGTGAGAGATCGGCGTCTTTGTCGTAGTAAACGTTGATGGCCATGATGGCTCCTAGTCTATCTGGGTTGGTTCATGGACGGCGAAGCGACCATCGCGGGGCTTTTCGCCGGGCCTCTACGCCATAGCACGGAGTCGAGCTCTGTCGTCGACTCGCAGAAGGCTGGATGCGACGCGGTCGCGGCGACACGGCTTCAGACTCTGCCCTGCTCGAGTCTAGCGCCCGAGCGTCGGGCGGGGCATACGCGGTTAGAGCGTCAAGCCCTTGGCGCCGCGCAGGATGCCAGTGGGACCGGAGCGAACCACCTCGGTGATCAGCCCTTCCGGTACCGCCTCGATGAAGGCGTCGAGCTTCCGCGAGGCACCGGTCAGCTCGACGATGTAGCTCGCATCGGTGACGTCGATGATCTTGGCGCGGAAGATCTCGGTCAGGCGCTTGAGCTCTTCGCGATCGGGGCCGGCGGCCTTGACCTTGATCAGCATCATCTCACGCTCGATGTGCTCGCCCTCGGACAGGTCTTGGAGCTTGACCACATCGATGAGCTTGTTGAGCTGCTTCTTGATCTGCTCGACGATATCGTCATTACCGCGCGTGACCAGGGTCATGCGCGAGAGCGACGGCTCATCGGTCGGCGCAACGGTGAGGGACTCGATGTTATAGCCGCGGGCCGAGAATAGACCGGCGATGCGCGACAGCGCACCAGACTCATTCTCGACCAGCATCGAAATGATGTGTCTCATACCTGCTCTCAGGCCCTAGGCCAGCTCCCGCTCGGACATGGTCGGCGGCAGTTCCATCTCGTGATGGCCCTTGCCTGCGCAAATCATCGGATAGACGTTCTCGGATGGGTCGACGATGACATCGAGGAAGACGAAGCGGTCTTTCATCGCAAAGGCCTCGCGCATCGCTGCTTCCAGTTGGTCGGGCTTCTCGACTCGCATCCCCACATGGCCAAAGCTCTGGGCCAAGGCGACGAAATCCGGCAGCGCATCGACATACGAATGCGCGTAGCGGCTTTCGTAGAAGAATTCCTGCCACTGGCGGACCATGCCCATGTAGCCGTTGTTGAGCAGCACCACCTTGATCGGCAGATCATACTGCTTGCAGGTCGCCATCTCCTGGATGCACATCAGGATACTCGCCTCGCCCGAGATGCAGGCCACCTGGGCGTCCGGATGCGCGAGCTGCACGCCCATCGCCGCCGGCAAGCCAAACCCCATGGTGCCAAGCCCGCCAGAGTTGATCCACCGCCGCGGCTTGTCGAACGGGTAGAACTGGGCCGCAAACATCTGATGCTGACCCACATCGGAGGTCAGATAGAGGTCGCCATCGGTGACCTTGTACAGGGTCTCGACCGCGAACTGCGGCTTGATCATCGAGCTGGTGCGGTCGTAGCGCATACAGTCCATCCCGCGCCAGGCATCGATCTGCTGCCACCAGGCTGCGAGCGCGGTCTGATCGGGTCGTCCACCACTCTCGCGCAGCACCCCGAGCATATCGGTGACCACGCTGCCCACCGGACCCACGATCGGCACCTGCACCTTGACGTTCTTCGAGATCGACGAGGGGTCGACATCAACGTGGATGATCTCGGCATGCGGACAGAAATGCTCGATCTTGCCGGTGACCCGATCGTCGAAACGGGCACCGATCGCGATCAGGCAATCGGTCTCGTGCATGGCCATATTGGCCTCGTAGGTGCCATGCATCCCAAGCATGCCGAGGAACTGCTTGTCGGTCATCGGGTAGGCGCCCAGCCCCATCAGGGTGCTGGTGATCGGGAAGCCAAGCGCGCGCACCAGCTCGGTCAGCGGCGCCGAGGCATCGTCGAGGATCGCACCGCCGCCGGTGTAGAAGATCGGGCGCTTGGCATCGAGCATGGTCTCAACCGCTTTGCGAATCTGGCCCAGATGGCCCCGCTTCGCCGGGTTGTAAGAACGAATGCTGAGGTCGCGCGGATAGACATAGGGGATCTTGACGTTCGGGTCGGTCACGTCCTTTGGAATGTCGACCACGACCGGACCTGGACGTCCCGATTGCGCGATGAAGAAGGCCTTGCGAATGGTCCCCGCAAGATCCTCGAGCCGCTTGACCAGGAAATTGTGCTTCACGCAGGGCCGCGTGATGCCAACGGTATCGACCTCCTGGAAGGCATCACTGCCGATAACGGGCGTTGGCACCTGACCCGTGACCACCACCAGCGGGATCGAGTCCATGTGCGCGGTCGCGATGCCGGTCACCGCATTGGTCGCGCCTGGGCCAGAGGTCACCAGGCAGACGCCGCACTTACCCGTTGCACGCGCATAGCCATCGGCCGCGTGGGTCGCCCCCTGCTCATGACGGACCAGCACATGCTGAATCGCATCGCCACGCTGAAACAGCGCGTCGTAGATATGCAGCACGGCGCCGCCGGGATATCCAAAGACGTATTCGACCCCTTCGTCGATTAACGCTTGGATCGTGATCTCAGCGCCACTCAGCATGGGCGCCTCAGCGGCGGCGTCACGCGCACCAGCGTCAGCGGTCTTGGTGGGGTCGGGCCCATTGGCCAGGTTTGATTGCACGCAGGCGTCCTCCGTACGGATCGACTCGACGGCCTCGAAACGCAGGTTCGCGCTCGCAGCCACCAACATAGCGACCGGTGGATATCAGGTATGCCGAGCAGAGCCTCTCATATCGCCCGACCCGGCAGGCGGAAGTGAGGGGCGGCGAAAGGCTTGACAAGGTACCGCAAGCCGATATCGCGCTGGAACCAGTTGGTACGCTTTGACCACCTTCGGGGCATCACGCACCGAGCTGCCAAGTCTCAGCGGTAAACCGCCGAAAATACTAAACAACCGTTACTCGGGTCAACCACTTCCGACCAGCCCTCGGGCGAGCGCTGATCAAAGCGCGCGAGTCGTCGACACCGCAGCAGTGCCGCAGCGGCGATCGACGCTTGGGTGCTTGGCATCCATGCCAGCTCGAGCCGTCAAGCACCGAGCCGACCACGTCTGCTATCGCTTCCGGCCTAGCGCTGCCAATGTCAGAATCAACGCCGTTGAGCGCCGGTCAAACCGCCAGCCAAGCAACCAACCCACGAGCGCAGCCAATGCCTACCCTCATCATCAAGACCAATGCCGCCATCGCATCCGATGCCGCCGACTCGATCATCAAGCGCGCCTCAGCCCGTGTCGCCGACCTGCTCGGCAAGCCAGAGCGCTACGTCATGGTGATCTTGGAGCCGACGTCAACCATGTGCTTTGGTGGCGAGACCAGCCCTCTCGCTTTCCTCGAGCTCAAGAGCCTAGGATTACCGGAACAGCGCACCCCCGAACTCTCAGCGGCGCTCTGTGATCTGCTACAAGAGGCACTGAGCGTGCCTCCAGAACGGGTCTACATCGAATTCGCATCCCCACCACGACACCTGTTTGGGTTTGACGGCAGGACCTTTTGACTAACGCTGGACAAATGATGAGCAAGAGCGGACAGATTCTGAGCAGACCGAATGAATCGATAGACCCGCACAGTGTAATCGCAGACAATTCGAGGCTTGCCGACCTGGTCACCGATTACTATTGGCACCGCTTGCCATCACGAGGTCCGCTGGCTCATGAACGTCCTCTCCGACTTCAGCGCTCCCGCACGCGGACTGATCGTCGCGGCAGCCTTCGCCTTGGTCGTTACCGTGCTGAAAATGGCCTCGTCACTGCTAGCACCGATCTTGCTCGCGGTCTTCATTGCCATCGTCGTCACCCCGGCCTTGAGCTGGATGCGCCGCAAGGGCGTACCGAAGTGGGCCGCATTGGTCGTGATCGGATTTATCCTCGTCGACATCGGCAGTCTGCTCGCCTTAATCACCTCCGGAGCAGTCGAAGGCTTTCGCGACAGCATCCCAACCTATCAAGAGCGCCTGAGTTTGCTTGCCACCCAATTCGGGACCTGGCTCGAAGCGGTCGGCATGGACAATTCGGGCGATGCGGTACCCAACCTGCTCGAGCCGAGCAAGCTGATGGTCGGCGTGCGTCTGTTCTTGTCAAACGCCGGCGGTATCTTCGCCAACGGCCTGCTGGTGCTGCTGACCGTGATCTTCGTGCTGCTCGAGGCGCCGACGCTCTGGGCCAAGCTGCACGCCGCCTTCTCGCTGACTCCGGACGGCGAAGAGCGCATTCAGCGGCTGTTCGGCTCGATCAACCGTTACATGCAGATCAAGGCAGCCACCAGCTTCGCGACTGCGGTCTGTGCCTATATCCTGCTCTGGTTTCTCGGCATCGACTTCGCGATCTTCTGGGCGATCCTGGCGTTCTTCCTGAACTTCATCCCGGTCGTCGGCAACATCATCATGATGATCCCGCCCGCCTTGCTCGCGCTGGTGCAGGCCGACCTCTGGACCGCGCTGATGGTCATCATCGGCTACCTGGTCATCAACACGGCCATCGGCAACATCATCGAGCCGCGCGTCATGGGCAAGGGGCTCGGCATCTCGACCTTGGCCGTATTCTTGGCGCTGCTGTTCTGGGGCTGGCTGTTCGGCAGCGTGGGGATGTTCCTGGCTGTACCTCTCACCGTGACCTTGGTCATCGCCTTGGATGCAAGCCCAACCACACGCCCAATCGCCATCCTGCTCGGACCGGAGGTCGAGAAGATGCCCCCGCCCGAGCAGGTCAATCAGCCAGTCCTGAACGCCGTCGCCATGGATGAGCCGGCTGAGCATGACCATCGAGCCGATTGCCGCAGACACAGCAGTCGCAGTCCCAGTCGCCACCAACAGCGTCGCCGTACTTGCTGATCTTTCCGATCGCACGTCAGTCTGCCGAACCCAAGGGCGTCTCGCCTGAAGCATTCCCTCTCATGCCCTGACTGCTTGCGGGTTGGGCTACCGCGCCACCCGAATCTCCGCAGACCTAGCCAAGCACTGCAAAGCCGCTCGGATCTGCGACTGAGATCACTGTCAGCCAGGTCGAGAAGGGCGATGTTATGAGAGGATATGCCTAAGATCATGGCAGCGCGCCAAACAGCCAACTGAGGCAGGACAGCGTGGCAAAGGATGTTTTAGCAGCGGAACAGCAGACGCAGGAGATCGTCCACCGGGCGTTACGCGGCCCGGTAGGCGAGCTGCCTCCTGCCCCCGCGGCGGCGCTCAAGCTGCTGCAGGTCACCCGCTCGGAGGACACCGATGCCGCTGAGATCGCCCAGCTGATCGAAACCGAGCCAGCGCTCGCCGCCAAGGTGCTCAAGCTCGTCAACTCGGCCTTCTACGGCTTTGCCCGGCGCATCTATTCGATTCAGCACGCGGTGACCTTGCTCGGGCCATCGACCTTGCGTCAAGCGGCCCTGCATCTGTTCTTCTACGAAAGCATGATCCGGCGCGGCGGCGACGAGGGCGCTTTCGATCGCCTCTTCTTCTGGCAGCACAGCCTGCTGGTGGCCATTTTGAGCCGCGGCATCGCCAAGCGCCTAGGCCACGAGGACGCCGATGCACTCTATGCGGCCGGCCTGCTGCACGATCTCGGCAAGGTTGTCTTGGAGTCGCACGGCAAGCTCAGTTACAGCGACTTTCTCAGCACCGTGGGTACCAGCGGCAAGACCACACGCGAGGATGAGGGCCTCTTCTTCGGTATCGCTCACGACCGTCTCGGCGCGCTGGTGAGCGAGGCCTGGGAGCTACCAGAGATCGTCTGTCGAATCCAAGCGCTGCACCATTGCGGACTCGCGGAGAGCCAGCTGGAGAGGCCACGAGCCCAAGAGGTCGCCATGGTCGCGCTCGCGGACTTCATCGCCTGGACGCAAGGCATCGGCTCGGTTCGCACGCCCACCAGCCCGCCCCTGGCGCCTGAGGTGCTCGAGCTGATCGAGCTGAAGCAGGTCGGCCTCGTCGAGCTGCTCGCCGCGGCGGATCAGGAAATGGCCGAGATCGGCGCCTTCTATGGACTGCGCTTTCCATCCCAGCTACAGCTGCGTGCCAATGTGGTGTCCACCGCGCTGACGCTTGCCAGCGCTGGCCAGGCCGCGACCCGCCCCGCTACCAGTCGACCGATCAGGAGTGCCACCGCCCCCCACCAGAGCCTCAGCCCTGACGTCTTCGTGCCACAGACACTGCGCGCCCTGCAGGAGGAATTCGCGCTCTCACATCTGCTGCTGATGCAGATCGAGCCAGAGCGGCGTCGCTTCGTCGCCACCCATGGGCTGCCCGAGCTAGCGCAAGGCGGCCAGTCGCCTGGCATCCAGATCGTCTTCGATCGGCTGGCCGGCGACCTGGTCCATTGTATGCGCAAGCGCACCGCGGTGATGATCCAGGACGCCCCGCCCAACCGGCGTTTCTTGAGCATGCTCGGAGCATCTGAGGCGGCCGCCATCCCGGTGATGAGCCAGGGACGGCTGCAAGGCATCATCTGCCTCTATGATCCCGAGTCACGGCACTCACTGGCACCCGCTGTCCTAAACGAGATCCAGGGCGTTGCCGGCGAGCTTGGCATCGCGCTTGAGCGCAGCCGCTTGTTCGCGATGGAGCGAGCCAAGGCGGAGATCGATGCGCTGACCCAGCTGCCCAACCGCAGCGCTGTCGACCGCTTCTTGCAAGATTCCTTCGAGCACCTCTCCGACGGCCGTCATTTCGGCATTGGGTTGGTCGACATCGACCACTTCAAGGCCTTCAACGACGCCTTCGGCCACCAGACAGGCGATGACGTGATCCGTATCGTGGCCGACACCATGCGCGGATTGACCCGCCCCGGCGATTTCCTCGGCCGCTACGGCGGCGAAGAGTTCCTCTTTGGCCTCATGTCACCGAGCGATTCGTGCACTGCCGGCTACGCCGAGCGCATCCGCCGCGAGATCGCTCGACGCGGACAGATACTCGAGGCCCGTTTTCCGGGCCACGCCCTCAGCGTCAGCATCGGTGTCGCCCATTCCCGCCATGGCTACTTGGATATCAAAAGCCTCGTTGGTGCTGCCGACAACGCCCTCTATACCGCCAAGTCGTCGGGACGCAATCGGGTCTGCACGGCCTGGCCTCAGGGGAGCGCAGCAGAGACCCAGTCGCCAGCCGAGTGAGCGGATAAGCTCAAGCCCGGTTTTCATCCGGCGTACAAGCGGGCAGCTTAAGTTGGCGGCATTGGACGGTGATGATGGCGATGCAGGGCAGGTCACGGCAAAGCTCGGCGCGCCCCTTGCGGCTGCCGGGAGCAGCAGGCAAGGGGCGTGATGGCCGGGCGTCGAATGCTGGCGTCGAGGACATTGATGACCGAACGCTATGCGCATCTCGCGCTGGAGCGCTTGCGCAACGCGGTGAACAGGTTCGACACGTCACGTTGCCGAAAACGACGACGGGAGGGCTGCGCAAAAAGCAAGCTAACCCATTGAAAAATAATGGTGCGCGAGGGGGGACTCGAACCCCCACGGGATTACCCACTGGAACCTAAATCCAGCGCGTCTACCAATTCCGCCACCCGCGCGATTATTAGTGCCTGCGACTGATCGACTGCTAAGCGGAGACCCGTTGTTGGCCGTAGCCGTCTAGTCGGGCCACTCGAGCCGATGCAGCCGCCACGCCTAGGCGCCTAAGTTTAGCGGCTTTCGTGTCCTTTGGTCACCTCCCAGTTGCGCGGTTCAGGCGCGCCTTGGTGGACCTTGGTGCGCCTCTCGGTATGCTCCTTGAGTGAGGCGGGACGAGTCTCGTCTCGTGCTTGCTTTCTTGCCGCGAACATAGGATGGTTTCGCGCTCATACCCACTTGGAGACAGAGATGCCTACGTTGCGCTGGTTGTGCGTCATCGCACTCGCTTTTACGGCCACTGGCTGTATTAAGGTCGATCAGACCCTAACCCTGAATCAGGATGGCTCTGGCACGCTCGACATACGCTATGGGATGTCGGAGCAGGCCATCGCTCAGCTTGAGGCCATGGAGAAGATGGGTCAGGCCATGCAAGAGAACGGCGGCGAGCCGATCGATATGGAGGCCGATACACCGTTTGATCTCGATTTTGACGAGGCTCAGGTCCGACAAGAGTTCGAAGCGAAGAAGCTTGAGGGCGTCGAGATGGTCTCTGCAACATCGGAGACCGTCGCTGGATGGCGCTACATGGATCTAGAGCTCAGCTTTGAAGACCTTGAGGCATTGAAGCAGACGGATTTCTTCGACGATAGCGAGCTGTCGTTGTCGAAGGACGCCGAGGGAAATTATGTACTGGTACAACGCAGTACGGAGGGCGACGCTGGTGGCGACATGGACGACATGGACCCGCAGATGCTGAAGCAGATGGCGACGATGTTCGCCGGTATGCGTATCGCAAACCGATTTGTCGTACCAACCGAGATCATCGAGACCAACGCGACAGAGGTTGATGGTCAGACGGCAGCCTGGGTCTACGACATCGAGAATGATCCCGCAATCCTGACGCAACTGCAGGATTTCAACATGCGGGTTGTGTTCTCAAGCAAGGGCGCGTCCATCGCTACGCCTTGACCAGAGGCGATGCAAGGGTCGTGGGCACTCTCCAGCTGCCCACGATTCCAGCGAGTGATAACCCAATCGAGGGGAATCGCCCACCCCAGAATGCACCCAGCAGAATCCGTCCAGCGGCGCCAAGGCGCCAATTCAGTTGATTCAGTCCGGCAGATTCATTCCGCCAGATTCAGCCCTAGCCGCTGAGGTGTTGATGACCTCAAGCTCAGTGTCCGCCGGCAGCTCACGGATCCAAAGATCAAGCCTGCTAAGCTCATCGGGCAACGCCTTGCTCGCCTCTCGCGCCGCGCTCCGGTCTTGATACAGGCTATGGATCAAGACGAACCATGGCCGACCGCGGAAGGTCTCCTCGCGCATATAGACCTGACTCGGCAACGGGCTGCGGGCGACAAACGCATCGAGCAGCTCGCGGCGATAGAAGCCGATAAGCTGCAACACGAAGCGGCGATCGGCGATCTCGATCCGCTCGGTGCCTACAAGCCCTGCCCCGGCCTCAGGCGCTGTCGCACCCGATTCGCCAGTGCCAAGGTTAACGATTTCTGGCACCTCTTCTGGCGCAGTCGAGGGTTCATTCTCATCCGTTTGCCGCGGTCGGACCGCGGGTGCGGATAGCTTGAGCGCGAGACGCTGATAATCACGGTCCACCCCATCCAAGCGACGCTCAATGAGTGCGTCCACCAATTCATCGACGGATCGGGTGTCCATGACATCGGCAGCTGGCGTTGCTCTCGTGTCGCTCCCCATCTCTGCCGGGGGGACTGACACTGGCGCCACATCAGACCCAACCCCAGGCTCGGACCCAGACTTATGCGCTGACTCAGGCTCAGAGGCCAGCTTAGGCGCCGGCGCTGATGCTGGCGCTGACTCCAACGCCGGTCCAGACACAGACCTTGGAGCCGGCTGCGGCATAGGCTTTGGCAATGACTCGGATAGAGGCAGGAGCACTGGCTCCGACGCCAGCTCAGGCCCAGTTGCACTTGCGCTCACACGCATGGGCTCAGAGGGTGCCGGTAGCGCCTCAATCAGTCCACCATCGACTCGCTGAGGATTGGGGCTCGCGGCCGTCTGCGAACGCCGAGCTTCTGACGACGCCTTGATCAAGGTCTCTTCCTGTTCTGAGGTGAGGTCCTCGACACTCGACGTGATCAAAGACAAATTCCCTTCCGGGACATTCGGTGCCGGTGTGTCAGCTTTGGAGGCATCATGTCGAGTGACCCCAGCTTTGGGGGCATCAGCTTGGGGGGCATCAGCTTGGGGGGCATCAGCTTGGGGGGCATCAGCTTGGGGCGCGTCAACTGGGGACGGCTCAGCCGTGGTTTGCTCAGCTGGGGGCGCATCAATCTCCGCTGGGGCAGCCTCGGCTAGCCGAGGCTCAGATGACTCTGCAGTCTGGGATCGCTCAGTCTGGGGCCTAACCACGGCGGCCAGCGAAGGATTAGGAGCAGGAGCGGAAGTAGACGCAGGCGCAGGTGCAGGTGCAGGTGCAGGCACCGTTGGCCGCATCTCGGTGACCTCGCCCATCAGCTGCGCGAGGCGCGCACGCATAGCGCTCAAACCCTGTTGCGACTCTCCGATCTGAACCTGGACAAAGCCGATGGAGAGCACAGTCAGGAGTATCATCAGCCCAGCGACCAGTACGATGCCGATGCGTTGGCGCTTGGCTAACAACGCGAGCTCGGCGCGCTGGCTTTCGATCGTGCCTTGCATCTGCGCCACCGCGCGCCGCTGCGCATCATCGACCGCTGTGAGCCGCTCGACGAGCGATTGTTGCATCCTTTCCAGGCGCGGATCGGGGTGCTGCCGGGGCACGGCGTCCCGATCGGGCAAGAGCGGACTATCGCCAGATGCTTCATGATGGAGGAAGTCGGCCGCGTCCGGCGCCGAAGCCGGGTTACGATCGGGTGGATAACCCATCAGCTCAGGTTCCTAATAAGGGTGCCGCAAACCTGTCATCATCAACCAGTATCGCTCCGGTGCCAAGCCCAATGGCGAGCGCCAAGTGCAGTCAGCAACCGTCGCAACTGACTCAGCTCAAGATTGATCCGCATCAATACCCAAAAGAGGCGCCGTGATCAACATCATGCAATGACGATTTTTCATCGCCCTAGTGCCCACTGATACAGCTTCTAATGCCCGGTAGCATTGTACAAAGCGCGGCGATAGCTCGACCAACCTTCGAGCGGAACGCAAACTGACCGACAGATCTCACGAGGACCTTCGATGGACTTAACAGATAAGACGGCGCTGGTCACTGGCGCCAACTCCGGCCTCGGCAAGGCCGTCTCTCGTGCGCTCGCCGCCAGGGGCGCTCGTGTCTTGCTGGGGGCTCGCGACCCAGAGCGGGGCGAGGCCGCTGTCGCCGAGCTGAGAGCAGCAACCGGAAACGACCAGCTCGAGCTCTTGACCGCGGACCTCAAATCGCAGGCCCAGGTGCGCAAGCTCGCCAGCGAGGTCAGTGAGAAGGCACCCGCACTCGACTTCTTGGTCAACAACGCAGGCACCGCCTTTCCAAAGCGATGCCTGACTGAAGATGGTATCGAGTGCACACTGGCGGTTAATCACCTGGCGCCGTTTCTGCTCACCAATCTCTTGCTCGATCAGCTCAAGGCCGCAGCGCCTTCACGGATCGTCAACGTGGGCACCCGCATCAACTACTCGATGGAGCTCGGGGACCTGAACTGGGAAGGACGCTCGTTCCGGATGATGCGCGCTTACGTCGAATCCAAGCTTGGCATGTTGCACTTCACGCGCCAGCTCGCTAAGCGAATCGACGGCACCGGAGTCACCGTCAACTGCGTCTTCCCAGGCGTGTTCAAGTCGAACCTTGGCGGCACCGACGGTGCGCAGGGACTCTTCTGGAAGGCCGTGAGCCTGTTGGTCGGCTGGGCGCTAGCGCAGCCCGAGCAGGCCGCAGAGCGCGTGATGTACCTGCTCGAATCACCCGAGGTTACCGAGGTCAGCGGTGAGTATTTCGGCGATTGCCGCATCATCTCGATGCCGGCCCAGGTGCGCGATCCGGCTGCCAACGCCCGCGTCTGGGAGATCAGCGAACGCCTTGCCAACCTTGACGAGGCCTAAGCCGCGACCAGATCATCCTGAGCATCGCGTGCCCCGCTAAACAGCCGATAGAAGTTTTTGCTGGTGAGTTCTGCGACCGCCTCGACTGAGAGACCGCGCAGCTCCGCGACCTGCGCTGCGACATGGCTCACGAAGCGTGGCTCGTTCTTCTTACCCCGGTGCGGCACCGGCGCCAGATAGGGGGAGTCAGTTTCTATCAGCAACCGCTCGAGTGGCACAGCGCGTGCCACGTCACGAAGGCTCTCGGCATTCTTGAAGGTCAGGATGCCAGAAAAGGAGATGTAGAAGCCGAGGTCGAGCGCTTGCTTTGCCATGTCCCAGGTCTCGGTAAAGCAATGCATGACACCACCCGCTGCCTCCGCGCCGGCCTCACGCATCACGGCAATGGTGTCCTCGCGAGCGTCTCGGGTATGAATGATCAAGGGCTTGTCTAGAGATCGCGCGGCCTCGATGTGCACTCGAAAGCGCTGCCGCTGCCAGTCCAAATCGCCATCATTGTAGTGATAGTCGAGCCCGGTCTCACCGATGGCAACCACAGCAGGATCAGCGCCTAGTCGCTGCAAGTCCTCGACCGAGGGCTCTCTGACGTCCTGCTCATTCGGGTGCACGCCCACCGAAACCGAGATGTTCGGATAGGCGCTGACCAGGTCTCGCATCGCAGCATAGTGCTCCAGATCGATGCAGACGCAGAGCATGTGCTTTACACCCGCTTCGCCCGCGCGTGACAGCATTTGACTGAAATCTCCCGCGTAGGGAGTCAAGTCGACTCGATCGAGATGGCAGTGAGAATCAACGAACATAGGGACTCACATGGTATGGGTTGGACGCTGGGCATCAGCGCCAGTCAGGAGATATTGCTCGAACTTGTGGCGGACATCGTGCTTTTCCTGCTCTTTGAACTGGATACCAACGCCGGCGGCGCGGTTCCCTTCTGCGCCCACGGGCGTGACCCAGATCACCTGACCGGCGACCGGGATACGATCCGGCTCATCCAATAGCTGAACGAGCAGAAACAGCTCATCACCGAGCTGATAGGGGTGATTCGTTGGCACGAAGAGGCCGCCGTTCTTGATGAATGGCATATAGGCCGCATGGAGCGCCCGGCGATCTTTGATCACCAGACTCAGGATGCGACGGCGACCGTCCGGCGACTGACCGCTTCGCTGAGATTGAGCGATGGGAATCACCTCCTGGGGCATTTCTGACCAGCCCGTCAGCCTGAGGCCGACAACAGGGTTAGGCCGAATTAGGCCGATGCTCGGGTGAGCCGCGCCCAACGCACGAGCAGGGCCTCAAACAGGATCTGCTGATTCATTGGCGCATCGATTGCCGAGCGCGTCTGCAGCAACAGCCGCAAGAACCGATGCCCCGCTGCCGCCTCAATCTGGCCGGCCAGGGCCGCAAGGGCTTGGCGTGCTCCAAGATGGATGATCCGGGCACCGGCTGGATCGATCCCTAGACGCAAGCTGTCGATCAGAGCATCGATCATCGCAGCCAGAGCCGCAGAAAGCTCCAGCCGTTGCCACTCATGGGCCACGCCAAGCGGATCGCGCTCACCCTGAGCGATTCCAATCAGGTCGTCCAGCAGGTCCCGCCGCTGCTCCAGCGCACCGGTCTCCGCAAGCGCCAATGCCCGAAAGGGTGCACCCTGGGCCAGCGCTAGACAGTGAGCAGCGCGCTGCGCAGGCAACGCTGCCGCTGCGTCGGCTCTGGTCCCTGAGGGCGCTTTGGCGCCAGCTGAGCCCTGCCGCGCCGCACTTGGTTCAAGCCTCGTCTCCAGCCTCGTCTCAAGCCAGGGCAGCGCCTGCTCCAGCTGCGGCGAGATCATGCTGATCTGTTGACAGCGGCTCCGAATGGTCTGACTCAGCCGCTGCGGATGCTCGGTGACCAATACCCAGACGGTCGAATCCGCAGGCTCCTCCAGCGTCTTCAACAGGCTATTCGCCGCGAACAGATTCATCGCATCCGCCGGCCGGATGATCAAGACTTTCGTCGAGCCTCGCATCGGTGTCAAGGTCTCGCGGGCACAGAGCTGTCTGACCTGCTCGGCGCGGATCTCGCCGCTCGCGGCATCCGCGGCTGGCTCCAGCAGCAAGCGATCTGGGTGGTTACCAGCCTCGAGCAGTCGACAGTCGGCGCAAGCACCACAGGCCCTGCCATCGGCTTGTGGCGCGACACAGAGCAGCATCCCAGCGAGATGCTCGGCCAAGATGCGCTTACCAATCCCGAGGGGCCCACTGAATAACAACGCCTGGCCCAGCCTGGCATGACGATGCGCATCCAGGAGCCGTTGCCAGATTGCCTCAAGCCATGGCGGTACCGGCTCTGACGTCCTTACGGATGGCGCGGTCCTGTCGACCATGATCAGCAGCGATCAAGCAAACGTTGGGCAACGCAAGCCTTCACGTCGGCAGCCACCGATTCCTCGGCTTGATCGGCGCGGATCACACAGACGCGATCGGCCGCGCGCGCCGCAATTTGACGGTAAGCCGCTTGAACACGCTCGAAAAAGGCTAGGTCCTCGGCCTCGAAACGGTCCGGTGTCGAACGCTGTCTAGCGCGAGCCAGGCCGCTCGCCACCGACAGGTCGAATAACAGGGTCAGGTCGGGCTGCAAACCACGTTGCACAAAGCGCTCGAGCTCCTCGATCCGCGACCAATCCAGACCGCGTCCGCCCCCCTGGTACGCATAGGTTGCATCGGTAAACCGGTCGCATAGCACCCAGCGCCCCGACGCCAGTGCAGGCTCGATGCAGCGCGCCAGATGGTCTGCGCGCGCCGCAAACACCAAGAGCAGCTCCGCATCGGCGGAAAGCTCGGCATTCGCCGAATCCAGCAACAGCGCGCGAATCCGCTCCGCTGCGGCCGTTCCGCCCGGCTCTCGTGTCACCAGCGGGTCGATCCCCTGTCGCTGCAGCCAGTCGACCAAGCGCTTAATCTGGGTCGTCTTGCCAGCCCCCTCGCCGCCTTCGAAGGTGATGAGCCGGCCGCGAGTCACCGCTGAATCTGTCCCAGAGCTGTTAATGCCGGCAGTAGACGCAACGGCAGCGGTCATTCCGGCTGTCCCTCGGCCTGGGCATCGATCATCTCGCAACGTCCGCCGAGCTGATACTTGCGCACCGCACAATTATGCTCCCTCAGTGTCTCTGAGAAGTGGTGGCTGCCATCGCCGCGGGAAACGAAGTACAGCGTATCGCCCGCTGCTGGGTGTAAGGCCGCATGGATCGCCTCGCGCCCCGGCAGCGCGATGGGCGTTGGTGGCAAACCATCGATCACATAGGTGTTGTAGGGCGTTTCGCGACGTAGATCCTGACGGCGGATGTTGCCATCATAGTCATCGCCCATGCCGTAGATCACGGTGGGGTCGGTCTGCAGACGCATGCCGCGCTGGAGCCGGCGGACGAACACCCCGGCAATGTCCGGGCGCTCTTCGGCAAGGCCCGTCTCTTTCTCGATGATTGAGGCCAGAATCAGCGCCTCGTAGGGGGTTTCGAGCGGCAAGCCCTCCTCGCGTCCCTCCCATTCCTCGCTCAGTACCTGCTGCATCCGCGCATGGGCACGCTGCAGCACCTCCAGGTCGGTGCTATTGCGCGAGATCAGATAGGTGTCCGGAAACAGCCAGCCCTCGGGATGCTCATCCTCGATCCCGACCCGCTCCATCAGCTCAGCGTCGCCCAACCCGGATAGCTCGTGCTTGAGCATAGGATTGTTGGCCAAGCCATCGACCGCCTCACGAAAGGTTCGGCCTTCGATCAGTGTCACTGGGTATTGGACCGAGCGTCCGCTCGCAAACAGGCGCAACAGATCCGGCGGGCGCATGCCCTCGACCAACGCATACTCCCCAGCCTTGATCTGATCCTGCAGGCCTTCTTGATACGCGAAGCCGATGAAGAAGAAGGGGTCCGTGATCAGCCCCTCATCGGTAAGCCGCTCGGCTAGGTCTCGCAGCCGCGTGCCGGCTGGAATCTCGAAGAGGATCTGCTGGGGTGTCGGCTCATGCCCAGCCTCGGCCGCGGTCTCGGTCTCGGTCTCGGCAATGGCTCGGCGCCCGGGCTTAATACCGGACTGCACACTGGGCTTGATAACCGGCTCGACACTGGGCTGCGTATCAAGCTCAATAGCGGGCTCAGCGCCGGTATTGCTGCCGGGCTCGGCGACCAGCGTGATCGGGGTGGCCAAGAAACGCTGATACTCGAACCAGAGCACCCCAGCCACGGCGACTCCGACCAAGATCAACGACAAGAGACCAGCAAAGAAGGCTCTCACCAATCAGACTCCGGTTGCAGTAGACAACCGCGCACTCGGTTGATTAAGGGCCAAGGTAGCAGGGACAGCTCAAAATCATGACCTTCAAAGGAACGGATCGGCCAGACGCCGATGAGCGCGTTGGTCAAGAAAGCGCCTTGTGCCTTGAGCAGATCATCCACCGTGAGTCGCAGTTCTTGAGCCCGAAGACCGGCCTCCCGCGCCGCATTGATCATCCGAGCCCGAGCTGTTCCGGCCACGCCGCAGCGGTCGATCAACGGGGTCTGCAGGCCAGCGGCGGTCACCAGAAACAGATTGCTCATGGTACCGCAGACCAGGGTCCCGTCGGCGTCGAGCATCAAGCCCTCATCGATACTCGGTTCGCTCCATTCAGCGCGCGCGAGCACCTGCTCAAGCCGATTCAGATGCTTAAGACCTGCGAGCTGGGGATTGATTCCGAGTCGGATGTCACAGAGCCGAGCGCAGATGCCCTGCTCGGACCTTAAATCTACTGTGTGGTCAACCTGGTTGCCAACCGGGGGGCCAATTGAATGCTCAACAGAGAGTTCAGCAGAGGAATCGACTGAGTGCCCGACTGGGCCATCGCCATGAGGCCCCGCTTGGTCTTCCGGTAGCGCGTCAACCAACAGGATGCGCGTCGGTTTCGGCTGTGACGGCGGGCGATAGCCACGCACAGAGGGACCGCGGGTTAAAAGGATCTTGAGCGTGCCGATATCGACAGCTGCAGCCAGCTGACTGGCCTCGGCCTTCAGCTGCGCGGGCGAGGGCAGCGGCAGCCTGAGCCGCGCGGCACCGAGCGCAAGGCGGTCGAGGTGATCAAGCCAGCAGCAGGGGCGACCAGAGCGAATGGCGATGGTCTCAAATAACCCATCGCCATAGGCAAGCCCGCGGTCCAAGATATCGAGATCCGACCGCGGCTCACCATTAACCAGGCACCATAGCCGATTGGGCTGCGACCTTGGACCTGCAGACAAGCTGTCTGGGCTCGGCGTCGCGGGTCCTATGCGGCTAGAGGCGTTTGAAGACGAGGGTACCGTTGGTGCCACCAAAGCCAAACGAGTTGGTCAGGGCCACATCGATCTTCATCTCGCGCGCCGTGTTCGGCACATAGTCCAGATCGCAGTCCGGGTCCGGCGTCTCATAGTTGATGGTGGGTGGTGCAACCTGGTCGCGCATCGCGAGCACCGTAAAGATGGCTTCAGCACCGCCGGCTGCACCGAGCATATGCCCAGTCATCGACTTGGTCGAGCTCACGGCGAGCTTGTAAGCAGCGTCGCCGAAGGCGCGCTTGATGCCCTTGGTCTCGGCGATGTCGCCAGCTGGCGTCGAGGTGCCGTGCGCGTTGATGTAAGCGACGTCAGAGGTATTTAGCCCAGCGTCCGCGAGCGCCATCAGCATGCAATCACAGGCACCTTCACCGGTCAGTGAGGGTGCCGTCATATGATAGGCATCAGAGTTCATGCCAACGCCCACAAGCTCGGCATAGATCCGCGCCCCGCGTGCCTTGGCGTGCTCGTATTCCTCGAGCAGCATGACCCCAGCACCATCGCTTAGTACGAAGCCATCGCGATTCTTGTCGAACGGACGGCTCGCGCGCTCGGGGTCGCCATTGCGGGTCGACAAGGCCCGAGCAGCAGCGAATCCGCCCAGTCCAACCGGTGAGGTCGCCATCTCGGCACCGCCAGCGATCATCGCATCGACGACGCCATGACGAATCATGAACGCGGCATCACCGATATTGTGCGTTGCGGTGCTGCAGGCAGAGACGATCGAGTAGTTCGGTCCCTTGAGGCCGTACTTGATCGACAGGTCGCCAGCAACCATGTTGACGATGTTGGCGGGGACGAAGAAGGGCGAGATCTTGCGCGGACCGCCTTCCAGGTAGGCGCCGTAGTTATTCTCGATACCGGTAATGCCGCCAATGCCGGAGCCAATCACGACACCAATCCGGCGACAATTCTCCTCGGTGACCTCGAGGCCTGCGTCTTCGATGGCTTGGGTGCCAGCGGCGATACCGTAGTGGATAAAGGCGTCCATCTTGCGTGACTCTTTCTTGGTCACGTATTGGGTGACATCAAACCCGTAGATGGGTCCGCCGAAGCGAGTGCTGAAGGAGCTCACGTCGAAGTGGGTGATTGGCTGGATCCCACTACGCCCCGCAAGGATGTTCTCCCAAGCGGACGGAATGTCGAGCCCCACCGGCGCTACGATACCGAGGCCGGTGACAACTACCCTTCTGCCTGACATGAATTACCCCTCAAATCTAGATGGCGACGCCAAGCCGCCGAACACCGCAAGCTCGCCGTCGGGCCATCCAGCAGGATTGCTCGCGGCCCGACACCGGAGCCTAAGAGATCACGGCTGACGTGCTCCGGCAGAGGCCGAACACTCATCGGCTCGAATCAACCGAGATGTGCGTTGACGTAATCGACAGCCTCTTTGACCTTGGTGATCTTCTCAGCATCTTCATCCGGGATCTCGGTCTCGAACTCTTCTTCGAGTGCCATGACAAGCTCGACCGTATCCAACGAGTCGGCGCCCAAGTCGTCGACGAACGACGCATCCATGGTGACTTCCTCTTCCTTGACGCCAAGCTGCTCAACGACGATCTTGCGCACCCGCTCTTCAACGCTACTCATGATTGATTAACCCTCAGGATGTGGAGACACGTCACCTTCTCTTTGAAAGGCCGCGCCATTTTAGAGACAAACACCGCTGGACGAAAGCTCATTCGAGGCCGAGCAGCGCCCACCCAATCGCTGTGATTCATGGTGTCAAATCAACAGCCTAACTTAGACCATTAGCATCCCACCATTGACGTGAATGGTCTCGCCCGTAATGTAGGCGGCCATCGGTGAGGCCAAGAACGCGACCGCAGCAGCGATCTCTTCTGGCGCCCCGAGCCGGCCGAGCGGGATGCTGGAGAGCAGCGCCTCGCGCTGTGCCTCTGGGAGCTCGCGGGTCATATCGGTATCGATGAAGCCCGGCGCGACCAGATTCACGGTGACGCCGCGCGGCCCTAGCTCACGCGCCAGTGATTTGCTGAATCCGATCAGGCCCGCCTTGGAGGCGGCATAGTTGCACTGCCCAGCGTTGCCACTGACCCCAACGAGCGAGCTGACGTTGATGATCCGGCCGCGGCGCGCCTTGGTCATCGGGCGGGCGCAGGCCTTGCAGAGCCGAAAGGCGGAGGTAAGATTGGTGTCGAGGATGGTATTCCATTCCTCGTCTTTCATGCGCATCAGCAGGTTATCGCGGGTGATGCCGGCATTGTTGACCAGGATCGTCGGCTTCGCCCCCAGCTGCGCCTCGACAGCTGCCAGCGCAGCATCGATCGACTCGTGCTGGGTCACATCCAGACATAATCCGACCCCACCACCGAGGCCCGTCAGCCGCTCGGCAATTCGTCCGGCACCGCTCTCGGTCGTCGCCGTTCCGGCCACCTTCGCGCCCTGGCGTGACAACTCATCAGCTACGTTTGATCCTTGTTTGGCAAACGCTAAGGCTATTCCACGTCCAATGCCGCGGCTTGCACCGGTGACCAGTGCGATCTCACCTTCAAGAATGGAATTAGGCATTTGCGCTCGCCTCGAGTGCGTGCGACAACCCCTCCGGATCAAAGACCGGCAGCGTCGTCAAACGTTTATCGATTCGTTTTCCGAGTCCAGTCAGAACCTTACCAGGCCCTGCCTCAATCGCCAGCTGTACCCCGCGATCGGCAATCGCCTGTACCGTCTCCACCCAACGTACGGGGCTGAACAGCTGCTCGGCGAGTCGCTGTCGAATCAGCTCGGGTGACTCGGCGATGTCCACGGTGACATTATGGATCACCGGGATCGATGGCAAATGAAACTCGGTCTGCTCCAATTGCGCCGACAGCTCAGCCGCGGCCTCACGCATCAGACCACAGTGCGACGGCACACTCACCGGCAAGAGGACGGCTCGCTTCGCACCGGCGGCTTTGGATGCTTCGATCGCGCGCTGCACCGCGTCGCGCTCGCCCGCGATCACCACCTGCCCAGGGGCATTGAAGTTGACCGGCTCTAACACCTGACCAGCCGCCTGCGACTGACAAAGCTCGGCGACGGCATCATCATCCAATCCGAGCAACGCAGCCATGGCCCCCGCCTCACCCGGCACCGCCGCCTGCATCAAGCGCGCGCGCTCTGCGACCAGGCGCACCGCGTCCTCGAAGGTCAAGGCACCGGCACAGGACAGCGCACTGTACTCGCCGAGACTGTGCCCCGCCATGACCGAGGGCATTGCACCGCCCTGCTCACGCCAGACGCGCCAGACCGCAACCCCGGCAGCGAGCATCGCGGGCTGGGTGTTCAGGGTCTGATCCAGCGCTTCTTTCGGCCCACGCTGAGACAGTGCCCAGAGATCCCGGCCAAGCACTTGCGAGGCCTCCTCGAACGTCGCCTGCACCTGCGGAAAGGCAGCCCCGAGCTCGGCGAGCATGCCAATCGCCTGGGAGCCTTGCCCGGGGAAAAGGAAAGCGGGATGCGTCGTCATCAGAAACCCCAACGGTCAGTAGCGCAGTAGCGCAGAGCCCCAGGTAAAGCCGCCGCCGAAGGCTTCCATCAGCACAATCTGACCACGCTGGATGCGCCCATCGCGGACCGCCTGGTCGAAGGCCAAGGGGATGGAAGCGGCAGAGGTATTGCCATGATCTGCCACGGTCACGACCACCTGCTCCATCGCCAGGTCCAGCTTGCGCGCAGTCGCCTGGATGATGCGCAGGTTGGCTTGATGCGGTACCAGCCAATCGATATCGGCTCGGGTCATGTTATTGGCCGCCAAGGTATCGTCGACGATCGCGCCGAGCGTCGTCACCGCAACCCGGAACACCTCGTTGCCCTTCATCTGCATGTAGGGCGAGCCATTGCCGCCGTTACCAATACCGGCCGGCACCTGCAGCAGCTCGCGGTAGGCGCCGTCGGCATGCAAATGGGTCGAGATGATTCCCGGCTCATCGGCAGCTCCAATGACCACCGCGCCGGCACCATCGCCGAACAGCACACAGGTGCCGCGGTCGGTCCAGTCGATGATCCGAGACAGGGTCTCGGCACCCACGACAAGGGCGCGCTGGGCACTGCCGGTGCGAACGAACTTCTCAGCCACAGCGAGCGCGTAAATGAAGCCGGTGCAAACGGCCTGGACGTCGAAGGCCGGACAGCCATGGCTATCCAAGCGTTCTTGCAGCAAACAAGCACTGCTCGGAAAGGTCTGCTCCGGGGTCGTGGTGGCGACCACGATCAGGTCGAGCTCTGAGGCCTTGACCCCGGCTGCCGATAAAGCGGCTTGGGCCGCGCGCTCGGCGAGATCGACACAGGTCTCATCATCCGCCGCAATGTGGCGCTGGCGAATACCGGTGCGCTCCCGAATCCAGTCATCGGAGGTATCAACCAACCGCTCGAGATCCTGGTTGGTGACAATCTTCGCGGGCAAGGCGCTGCCGGTGCCAAGGATCTGGGTGAAGCGACTCACGCCGAGACTCCCGCAGCCTGTAGCGTCAGAGCCCGCCGGGCCTCGCCCAAATGTGCTTCGACCTCGCGCTCGATGCGTGCGATCACGCCTGAGCGGACCTCTTGATCGGCGATGCGCAGCGCATGCTCGAATGCCAGCGCATCGGCGCCGCCGTGGCTCTTGACCACGATGCCGCGCAGCCCGAGCAGGCTCGCACCGTTGTAACGACGCGGGTCGACCTCGTCGCGGAAACCGCGCAGTACCGGCAGCGCCGCGAGCCCGGACAGGCGACTGAGCCAGGTGCGCCGAAAGCGCCGCTTCAACATCGCCGCGATCAGCTTGGCAACGCCTTCACTCGCCTTCAGCGCCACATTGCCCACAAAACCGTCCGAGACCACCACATCCACATCGCCGAGATAGACATCGTCGCCCTCGACGTAACCGACATAGTTCAACGAGCTGGCCGCGAGCAGCTCGTGGGCCGCGCGCACCTGATCGTTGCCCTTGATCTCTTCCTCGCCGATATTCAGCAGGCCGACGCGCGGCATTGGCAGCCCTTGCACCGCGCGAACCAGCTCGCTGCCCATGACCGCGAATTGGAACAGATGCTCGGCGGTGCAATCGACATTGGCACCCAGGTCGAGCATGTGGGTCTGGCCCTTGAGGGCCGGGATCGCGGTAATGATTGCCGGCCGGTCGATGTGCGGCAGTGTTTTGAGCACGAATCGCGCAGTTGCCATCAGCGCACCGGTGTTGCCGGCACTGACACAGGCATCGGCCTCGCCACGCTTAACAAGATCGATCGCCACCCGCATCGATGAGTCCTTCTTGCCGCGCAGGGCCTTGGACGGCAGCTCGTCCATCGCGACTTCCTGTGACGCATGCTGAATGCGGATGCGCTCATCGCGTGCAGCCGAGTCGGGCAGATACTTAGCAATCGCTTCTTCTCGGCCGACGAGGATGAGCCGGCACTGCTTGCGGTCGGCGAGGAAGCGCAACGCCGCAGGAACCACGATGCTAGGGCCGTGATCGCCGCCCATCGCATCCAACGCAAGGGTCTGTCGAACAGCCAAGTCGGTGTCTCCTTAGGGATGAAGCCGGTTCGCAAGCGCGACGAATACAGGCGGCTCAGGCTCGCCGGAGCGCGACCGCCGCTTCGATGACGCCAGCAGAGGCGACCTGACTCGACGAATGCGCCGTCTTAGTCGTCTTTGTCGATGACCTTGCGACCGCGGTAAAAGCCGTCTGGGGTCACATGGTGGCGGCGATGAATCTCGCCAGTGGTGCTATCTTCCGACAGGGTCGGGCGCGAGAGCGCATCGTGGGAGCGACGCATACCGCGCTTCGAGGGGGTCTTACGATTTTGTTGAACGGCCATTTCGATCTCCGCGTGGTCGCGTTTAGTCCTGACTCTTGGGGTCGTCTCGTTCTTGTCTCAACGCTGCCAGACCCGCAAACGGATGCGTGCTCGTCTCGGCAACCGATGCCTGCTGCTCACCGCCCGCAGAGGTCAGCGGACCGCCAGCAAGCAGTCGCGGCGGCTCGCAGTCACCCTCTGGGTGCCTCGGGATCGCGGGGACAGCGAGGATGAGCTCATCTTCGATCAGATCCGTGGGTCGCATCAGGCGATCCTCGATCATCAGGGGCTCGTACTGGGGCGGCAGCACCTTGGCTTCATCGATACCCGAGACCAACGCCAGCCTGACCTCGGCGTCAACGGCGAGCTCACAACGCTCAAAACAGCGTTGGCAGCGCAGCGGCAACTGCCCAGCGACCCGGCCACGCGCCGTACCCCGACCATCGGCATCCGGCCCGAACTCGAACCGATAACGCACCGAGCCGCCATCTTCCGACCCATCCTGTTGCTCCGGCCCGTCGACCTCGGCCTGCCAAAGCAGCGGAGCGAGTCGCGGCAAACGCCAGAGCGCAAGCTCGCCCTCAAAGACCGCACGCTGCGCGACCGCCTTTCTGGGGTCGAGAAGATCCGGGAAAGAGACCGACATAAGCCGTTAAATATAGAACGACAGCATTCAAGCTGTCAATATCAGCTTCCAGCCAAGGCGAGCAGCACACCCGCCGCGACCGCAGAACCGATCACGCCAGCCACGTTCGGCCCCATGGCATGCATGAGCAAGAAGTTGTGCGGATTCGCATCCAGCCCCACCCGATTGACCACGCGCGCGGCCATCGGCACCGCCGAGACGCCCGCTGCGCCGATCAAGGGATTCACCTTGCCGCCGGTCGCCCGATACATGATCTTGCCCATCAAGACGCCGGCTGCGGTCCCAATCGAAAACGCCAAGGCCCCAAGCACCAGAATACCCAGGGTCTCGATGGCGAGAAACTTGTCCGCCGACAGCTTCGAGCCAATGGCTAGCCCAAGCATGATGGTGACGGTATTGATGATCTCGTTCTGGGCCGCCCGACTCAAACGCTCGACGACGCCACTCTCGCGCAGCAGGTTGCCGAACATCAGCATGCCGATCAGCGGTGCCGCCGACGGCAGCAACAAGCCACAGAGCGTCAGCACCATAAAGGGGAACAGGATGCGCTCAAGCCGCGAGACCGGCCGCAACTGCTCCATCACCACCACCCGTTCCTTCTTCGTGGTCAGCAAGCGCATGATCGGCGGCTGGATAATCGGTACCAAAGCCATGTACGAATAGGCCGCGACCGCAATCGCGCCCAGCAGATCAGGAGCCAGCCGCGAGGCGAGGAAGATCGCGGTCGGACCATCAGCCCCACCGATGATGGCGATGGCCGAGGCGTCCTGCAGGGTAAAATTGAATCCCGGCAGATAATTCAAGGCGACCGCGCCAATCAGCGTGGCAAAGATGCCGAATTGCGCCGCTGCCCCGAGCAATAGCGTCGACGGCCGCGCGATCAGCGCCCCGAAATCGGTCAGAGCGCCGACGCCCATGAAGATCAGCAGCGGAAAGATCCCGGTCTCGACACCGACCGCGTAGATCATGCCGAGCAGCCCATCGGGTCCGCCGATACCCGCAACAGGGATATTGGAGAGCACCGCGCCGAAGCCGATTGGCACCAGCAATAAGGGCTCGAACTTCTTCGCGATCGCCAGATAGATCAGCACACAGCCGACCGCAATCATTACGGCCTGGCCCCAGGCGAGGTTGGCAACCCCGGTGGATTGCCACAACGTCAGGAGATCATCCATGGATTCAGCCTAATGCGAGCAGGGGCGCACCAAGTGCCACCGCATCACCCTCTTTGACCCGAATATCGCTGACACGCCCCGCCGATGGCGCTCGGATCTCGGTCTCCATCTTCATGGCTTCCAGCACGACCAGGACGTCCCCGCTGTCAACCGATTGCTCGCTACGGACTTCGATGCGGACAATGGTGCCGGCCATGGGCGCCGTGATCACCCGGCCTTCGATGATGGTCGAGACCTCCTTGGCGGTCTCCACGGAGCGGACACGCTCGACCGCGCCCTGCGGCGAGACCGTCACGTCGTAGCCCTTGCCATTGACCTCGATGTGGTAGCACTCGGGCTCGGTGTTTGGCGTCGGTGCCACCACGGCCGTGGAGGCAGGGACCGTGGCAGCTGAGATTGAAGGCTCGTCGATGGTCCAGGGCGCGGGCTCGAAGGCCGCGGCATCGCCCCGGTTCTCGAGGAACTTGAGTCCGACCTGCGGGAACATCGCATAGATCAACACGTCGTCGACCGTCTGCTCGGCCAGCGCGATCTTGCGCTCACGGGCCAGATCGGCCAGCTCCGCCGTGAGCCGATCAAGCTCTGGTGCGAGATCATCCGCAGGACGGCCAGTGACCGGCTCCTCGCCATCCTTTAGCACCCGCCCCTGCAGCTCCGCGTTCACCGGCGCCGGCGCCACCCCATAGGCACCGCGCAGCACACCGGCGGTCTCGTTGGTAATCGTCTTATAGCGCTCGCCCATCAGCACGTTCAGCACCGACTGACTGCCCACGATCTGCGAGGTCGGGGTCACCAGCGGGATGCAGCCGAGGTCTTCGCGCACCTTCGGGATCTCGGCCAAGACCTCATCCATGCGGTCACTCGCCCCCTGCTCGCGCAGCTGATTCTCCATATTGGTGAGCATGCCACCAGGCACCTGCGCCACCAGGATGCGCGAGTCGACCCCCTTCAGGGAACCCTCAAAACGGGCGTACTTCTTGCGCACCTCGCGGAAGTAGGCCGCTATCTCCTCGAGCAGCAGGAGATCGAGCCCCGTATCACGCTTGGTGCCATCGAGGATGGCCACCAGGGACTCGCTCGGCGAATGCCCATAGGTCATGCTCATCGACGAGATCGCAGCATCGACGACGTCGACTCCGGCCTCGGCAGCCTTGACGTAGGTCGCGGTGCTCATGCCGGTTGTCGCATGACAATGCAGCGCGACCGGCACCGAGCAGGTCTCCTTCAGGCGCGTGATCAGCTCCTCGCAGACGAAGGGCCGCAATAGACCGGCCATATCTTTGATACAGATCGAGTGGCAACCGAGATCCTCAAGTCGCTTGCCCATGTCGACCCAGTAGTCGATATCGTGCACTGGACTGACCGTGTAGGACATGGTCCCTTGTGCGTGCGCATCGGTCTCGAGCGCGGCACGGATGGCCTGCTCAAGGTTGCGCAGGTCGTTCATCGCATCGAAGATGCGGAACACATCGATGCCGTTCTTCGCTGCGCGCTCCACGAAGCGATCCACCACATCGTCGGCATAGTGCCGATAGCCGAGCAGGTTTTGCCCCCGCAGCAGCATCTGCTGGCGCGTGTTCGGCATCGCCGCCTTGAGCTGTCGCAGGCGCTCCCAAGGGTCTTCGCCGAGGTAACGGATGCAGGCGTCGAAGGTGGCCCCGCCCCAGGTCTCCAACGACCAATAGCCGACCTGATCGAGCTTAGACGCGATCGGGAGCATGTCTTCGATCCGCATGCGCGTCGCCAACAGCGATTGATGGGCGTCGCGCAGGACGACCTCGGTAATGCCAAGAGGTATTGGTTCGCTCATGGTCCAGTATTCCAGATTGGGTTAAAGACGGCGCTCATGGTCACCGCCGCGCACGATACCGCGCCACCGCGGCACTGATCACGGCGATCAGCTCGGCATCGGCAGTCTGCCCGCCACCTGACACCTGAGCCGGGGACAAGGGCGCGACCGCCGCGCTGGGGGCCAGTTTCTCAGCGAGCCAAGACATCCCCTTCAGCAGCAAGACCAGCAATAGCAGGAAACTGAAAACAGTGCCCATGCCGATCGCCATCAGGCTCAGGCTCTCAATAATCAGGGTTGTATGCAGCATCAAAGCGCTCCTCTCGGCAGGCACGCGCGCGCCACTCGGCGACCCGGGAGATGGTCCCGAGGCATATCCAGATCAGGCATCGAAGGGGTCACGAAGGGTCAAGGTCTGAGCCCGATCGGGCCCAGTGGAGACGATGTCGATCGGCACGCCACCAAGCTCGGCCAACGTCTTCAGATAGGCCTGAGCCTCGGTTGGCAGCGCCTCCAGGGACTCGGCACCCACGGTTGAGCCCTGCCAGCCCGGTAGCTCGATGAAGCGCGGCCTGCAGCGCGCAAGCTCATCCGCGGTGATCGGTGGGGCTTCGAGCTCGCGGCCATCGAGCTCATAGGCGACGCAGATCCGCAGCCGCTCCATGCCATCAAGCACATCAAGCTTGGTCACACAGAGACCAGAGACGCTATTGACGGTGAAGGCACGTCGCAGCGCGACCATGTCGAGCCAACCGCAGCGGCGCTTCCGTCCGGTGGTCGCGCCGAACTCATGCCCGCGCGCGCCAAGCTGCTCACCATCGGCATCATGCAGCTCGGTCGGGAACGGACCACCGCCCACGCGCGTCGTGTAGGCCTTCACGATGCCGAGCACGTAGTCCAGATGCAGCGGACCAACCCCGCTCCCACTCGCAGCACCGCCGGCGGTAGTCGTCGATGAGGTCACATAGGGATAGGTGCCATGGTCGATATCCAGCAGCGCCCCTTGCGCCCCTTCAAACAGCACATTGGCGCCCTGGCTGCGCAGATGCTCGAGCTCGCTGGTCACATCGGCGATCAGCGGCAGGAGCTCATCACGCTGGGCTAGGGCCTGATCAAGGCACTGCTCGAAATCGATCGGCTCGGCGCCAAACCTCTCCTGGAGCGTGAAGTTGTGCTGATCTACGACCTCGCGCAGCCGCTCCTTGAAATGCTCAGGGTCGGCCAGCTCACCGAGCCGAATGCCGCGCCGCGCGATCTTATCCTCATAGGCCGGACCAATGCCGCGACCCGTGGTGCCAATCGCCTTGTTGCCGAGGGCCCTCTCCCGCGCCAGGTCAAGCGCGATGTGATAGGGCAGGATCAACGCACAGGCAGGACTGATGCCGAGTCGATTCCGCGCCGGGATGCCCCCCTGCTCGAGGGTCGACAACTCGGTGAGCAGCGCTTCCGGCGAGAGCACCACACCATTGCCAATCAGGCAGCGTACGTCCGGATGCAGGATGCCAGACGGGATCAGATGCAGGATGGTCTGCTCGCCATCGATAACCAGCGTATGGCCGGCATTATGGCCACCTTGGAAGCGCACCACGGCGTCAGCCCGCTCCGTCAACAGGTCGACGACCTTGCCCTTGCCTTCGTCACCCCATTGGGTGCCAATCACGACGACGTTCTTACCCATGGATTCCCCTTGTTCTGCTAAGCGGCGTCATCAGGCACTAAGCGCCAGACGCCATCGATCTTCGCCAGTCGCTCACAACAGTTGAAGTCGCTCGGAGCTCCGCGCTGCTCGGGTAGCTCATAGAGCACCTGCCGACCCTCGGCGCGCAGCTGCTCAACGACGGACTGCAGCTGCGGATCTGCGTCCCAAGGCGCCATCACCGCACCTGGCTTCGGCGCCGTTGTCGTTGGCTGCGTCGAGAGCGCAATCAGCCCCTTTAGGTCGGAGCTGAAGCCGACTGCTGGGCGTGCGCGCCCAAACACCCGACCGATATCGTCGTAGCGCCCCCCCCGGGCGATCTCCAGTCCCCAGCCCGGCACGAAGGCCGCAAACACCACACCGGTCTTGTAGGTGTAGCCGCGCAGCTCGGCGAGATCGAAGTGTACCGGCAGCTCCGGCAGCCAGCGTTGTAGCTCGTCCGCCACCCGCTGCAGCCGTTCTAGGGCGGCCAACACCTGCGGATCAGCCGCCCGGAGCGTCGAGCTTGCGCGCGCCAGCGCATCCTCGCCATTGAGCTCAACCAGGGACAGCAGCATGGTCCCGACCGGCGCCGTCACCTCGGTCTCAATGATGATCGCCTCGATCTCTGCGCTTGCCTTGCGCTGCAGCGCATCGAACAGACGCAGCTCATCGGCACGCGACAACCCTGCCTGCTGAATCAAACCGCGATACACGCCGACATGACCGAGGTCGAGATAGGGCGACTCGATCCCCGCGGCCTCCAGTGTTTGCACCAGCAGGCGTAGCACCTCGACATCGCTCTCGGGCCCATCATGGCCGTAGATCTCGGCGCCGATCTGCAGAGGGCTGCGGGTCCCGGCGAAGCCGTCGGTGCGCGTGTGCAAGACCGTCCCTAGATAACAGAGCCGGGTCGGAATCTCGCGCCGCAGATGATGCGCATCGATGCGCGCCACCTGAGGCGTCATATCGGCGCGCACCCCGAGCAGTCGCCCGCTCAACTGATCGGTCAGCTTAAAGGTCTGCAGATCCAGGTCGCTGCCCGTGCCCGTGAGCAGGCTTTCCAGGTAGTCGATAAACGGCGGGATGACCAGCTCGTAGCCCCAGCCTTGATAGAGATCGAGCAAACGACGCCGCAAGTGCTCGAGCTCCGCCGCCCTCGCAGGCAGCACTTCTTCGATGCCGGTCGGCAACAGCCAACGCTCGTCGTTCATGAGATCAGGCTCAGTTGACCAGGTAGAGGAGTGCGACGCCGCTGAGCATACTCAAGAGCCCCGACAGCCGAAGATGACGGGACTCCTGTGAGGCAACCTGCAATAGGAGCCGGCGGAAGCCATTCGGAGCGATAAACGGCATCAGTCCCTCGATCACGAGCATCAGGGACAGTGCCATCAGCAATGCATGCCACATGGATCAACCGGGGCAGTCAGCGGGCGTCTATGGAAAGATGGAAACGTCTGTAGGTGCAACGGGTGGCACAAAAATCAGCGGGCGATGATTACAGAAGGATAACGGCCTGTCCATGCGGCGGATCAGATGCGGCTATTGACAGCGCATAAAAAAGGCCCGATGGCTTCAGCCACCGGGCCTTCTAACGGGTCAGCCTGATCAGTCGGCCTGCTCAGCCTAGAGGATCAGCGAGCAGCCGTCCCAGGAAAGCTCGCCGAGCCGCTCAAGGCTGCCGCAGCACCGGGGTCCTGGGAGTTGAAGAAACGGAAGAACTCCGAATCTGGAGACAACACCAACGTGCTGCCCTGATCGGCAAAGGTCCGCCGATAGGCATCCAAGCTGCGGTAGAAGGCATAGAAGCTCGGATTACGCTGGTATGTTGTCGCGTAGATCTCAGCGGCCCGACCATCGCCTTGACCGCGAGTCTCCTCCGCTTCCTTATAGGCATCAGCGATGATCACCGTACGCTGCCGGTCGGCATCGGCCCGGATTCGCTCCGCGGCCTCAGCGCCCTTCGCGCGGAGGTCCCTAGCAACGCGCTCGCGCTCGGCGCGCATCCGGTTATAGACCGATTCACTGACCTCGGGCGGCAGATCGATCTTCTTTACCCGGACATCGAGCACCTCGATGCCAAGCTCCCCGGCTTGGGTATCGCTAACCTTGGTCAGCGCCTTCATCAGCTCGATACGGTCTTCAGTGACGACCTCTTGGATCGTGCGCTTACCGAACTCGTCGCGAAGCGCGGTGTTGATGCGCTCAGCGAGCAAGCGCTCGGCCCGAGCGGTATCACCACCGGTTGACCGGAAGAATTGCGCCGCGTCGTTGATTCGCCACTTGGTGTAGGAATCGACGATCACGTCCTTCTTCTCGATCGTCAGGAAACGCTGTGGCCGCGAGTCGAGGGTTTGTATGCGCGCGTCGAAGTGCATGATGTTGTTCAGCACCGGCACCTTAAAATGCAGGCCTGGCTCATAGCCACTGCGCACGATCTCACCGAGACGAAGCTTGATGGCGGTTTCCCACTGCTGCACCACGAAGGTCGACGCATAGACGATTAGGGCCAGCAGCGCAACGGCGATAGGGATCAGAATCTTCTTGGTGTCATCCATTAGCGTGATCTCCGTTCGCGTGACACGTCACGGATCTGGGACGTGGTCGAGCCCGAGCTGCCAAGGCCCTGATCGGAGCCGTCGAGCATCGAGGTTCGCGGCTGCGATGAGGTCTTTGACGTTTGGTTACGCATGATCTGATCCAACGGCAGATACATCAGGCTGTTGCCCTGCGGCACGTCGATCAGCACCATATTGCTGCCTGTGAGCACGGACTCGATGGTTTCTAGATAGAGGCGCTCGCGGGTGACCTCCGGTGCCTTCTCGTACTGAGTACGGATGGCGTCAAAGCGCGAGGTCTCACCCTCTGCTGAGGCAATCACCCGGTCGCGATACGCCTTTGCGTCGGCAACTGCCCGTGCCGCTTCACCACGCGCCTGCGGTAGGATCTCGTTGGCGTAGGCCTCAGCCTTGTTCTCGAGACGCTCCTTATCCTCACGTGCCTTGATGGCGTCGTCGAAGGCGTCCTTGACCTGCTCGGGCGGCTTCGCCGGCTGCATGTTGACCGAGGTCACTAGGAGGCCAGTCTTATACTCGTTCATCAACGACTGAACACCTTGCTGGATCATCGCAGCGACAGCGCTCCGCCCCTCGGTCAGAATGAAATCAAGCTTGGAACCGCCGATGGTCTTGCGCACGACCGTCTCGGTCGCGTCGCGTAGCGTCTTCATCGGCGCCTGGTCTTGGAACAGGTAGTTCGAGGCGTCTTGGATGCGCGACTGCACCGTCAGCTCGACATCGACGATATTCTCATCGCGCGTCAGCATCGCAGCCTTGTGGCTAAACGACGAGATCTCGTCGACATTGACCACCTGAACACGCTCGATCGGCCAGGGGATGTGCCAGTGAGGCCCTGGACCAGTGGTCTTGATGTAGGCACCGAAACGCATCACGACCCCGCGCTCGGCAGGATCGACGATATAGATACCGGTAAGCAGCCACACAACGAACAGACCAGCGATGATGACGCCGATCGTCTTCAGGCTGATATCCACCGCACTTGGACCACCGCCACCACTGCCACCCGAGGAGGAGCCTTTGCCCCCAAACAGGCCACTCACACGCTCCTGAAGCTTGCGGACGATCTCATCAAGGTCCGGCGGCCCACCCTGATTGCCAGGGCCGCCCTGGTTGCTACCCCAGGGGTCCCGGTTGCCACCTCCCGGTTCATTCCAGGCCATACTTGCTCCGATTACACTCTGTTGTGCCGCGTCATGTGTCGAACCCCAGGTGTCGCGCCATGACGTCGACGGTTGCCTGTTCGCGAATCTGACAGCGTCTAGGATGGTAAAGTGCCGCCCTCACGCCGGTTATCAAGGACACAGCTTGAGCCAAAACCGGGCATTCTACGTGGCGTCGACGGGTTCCGACAACGCCGCACGGGCCGCGAGTCGACAGCGCTGCCAACGTGCATCCCTCGCAAGAGAGCGCTCGACCTGCTGCCGCGCCAGCTCCACCTCCATACGCCACCCACCCTCGTCGGTCCCTGCATCGCCCAGGACCCGAGCATGCTCGAACAGCCAAGCACGCAAGGCCCCATCAGCCGGGCCGAGCAGCAATGACTCACGCACCAGCTCTCCGCGCAGCCGCTCGCTCAGGGCCTCCATCAGCAAGTCAACGCCGGCACCGGTCTGCGCTGACATCCAGACTCGCCAGACCCGGCCATTGGCATCCCGATCCAGCCGTGCAGGCTGATCATCCAGCAGATCGATCTTGTTGTAGACCAGCAGCTGCGGGCAGTCCTGAGCGCCGATCTCGGCCAGCACCTCTTCGACGTCACTGATACGGCGATCGCGCTCGGGCGATGCTGCATCCACTAGATGCAGCAGCAGCGACGCCTCGCGCGTCTCCTTGAGGGTCGAGCGAAAGGCTGCCACCAACTCGTGCGGAAGCTTGTTGATAAAGCCAACCGTGTCTGCCAGCACTGCCGCCGGCCCAGCCGGCAAGCGCAGCCGCCGCAGGGTTGGGTCCAGGGTCGCAAACAGCTGGTCGGCCTGAAACACGCCGGCTTCCGTCAAGCGATTGAATAAGGTCGACTTACCGGCGTTGGTATAACCCACTAGCGAGATGGTGGGGATCTCGGCCCGATCCCGAGCCCGCCGGCCCTGTCCACGCTGGGTCTCCACATGGGCCAACCGCTCGTTCAGCAACGCAATGCGCCGACCCAGCAAGCGACGGTCGGTCTCGAGCTGGGTCTCACCCGGACCCCGCAATCCGATACCACCCTTCTGACGCTCCAAGTGCGTCCAGCCGCGGACCAAGCGCGTCGACAGGTGACGAAGCTGCGCCAGCTCGACCTGCAGCTTGCCATCGGCCGAGCGCGCCCGCTGGGCAAAGATGTCCAGGATCAAGCCACTGCGATCGACGACGCGGCAGGCCAGTAGACGCTCGAGATTGCGCTCTTGTGCAGGACTCAACGCGTGGTCGAAGATCACCAGCTCGGCGTCCGTGGCTACGACTAGCCCCTTTAGCTCATCGGCCTTACCCGAGCCGATAAAGAGCCCGGGATCTGGAGTATCGCGCGAGCCGCTCAGGCTACCAACCACCTCGGCACCGGCCGCCTGCGCGAGCAGCCGAAACTCCTCGGCCGCATCCTCGGTGACCGGCTGGCCCATTGCGATCTGGACCAAGATCGAGCGCTCGCCAGCCTTAGGGCGCTCAAACACGGACTTGCCTCAAGCCGGCCGCCAGGAGACCTGGGTCCGCGTCGAATACCGTGTCGAGCCCTGTATCGAGCCCTGAGTCAACGAAGATGCTGATCAGCCGTCATCCTCCTCGGCCCCATCCTGCGGCTGCGGCAGCTTGACGTTGCGTGTCGGCACCACGGTCGAGATCGCGTGCTTGTAGATCATCTGACTGACATTGTTCTTCAGCAGGACCACAAACTGATCAAAGGACTCGATCTGACCTTGCAGCTTGATGCCGTTCACCAGAAAGATCGAGACTGGCACACGCTCCTTACGTAAGGCGTTCAGAAAGGGGTCTTGTAGACTTTGGCCCTTAGACATGGGCACTTCTCCTTGTTGTTATCCGGGGATGTTATCAGGGGTTATTATCATGGGCTGGCTAACAGGGGCCGGCCTCGCCAACGCAACTTAGACCGCGACAGCGATAAAGCATTGCAAGATAGCACAGAGGTTAGATCAGATGCCGCAGCAAAGCGCAAGCACCGAGCTCTGAGAGCTCATCCAGTGCCGTTGGCATCGACGGCAGTTCCGCTGGCCCGATACTAGCGTTCGCGAGGTCACCGTGAAGCTTTAGGGACAACAGCGACAGTCTCTGAATCTAGCACAGCGCAGCCTGTGCTCAGCACGACTCCGAGCTCAAAAAGGCGGCCACATGCTGCAGCGCTGCCTGTTCGATCTTTGCTTCGTCGCTCCCATCGTCCGCATCCCAGAGCCACACAGCGTCTTGCTCGGCGCGTAGCCAGGTATATTGGCGCTTCGCCAGCTGCCGGGTTGCAGCCAAGGCCTTCTGCTGCATCTGCTCCCAGCTCAGCTCACCGCTCAAATAGGCCCAGAGCTGCCGATAGCCGACAGAGCGCATCGACGGCAGCGATACCTCCAAGTCGCCACGCTCATAGAGTGCGCGCACCTCATGCTCGAAACCGCCCGCGAGCATCGCTTGCAGTCGAGCCTCAATGCGCTGATGCAGTATCGCGCGCTCGCGCGGCGAGCGGACGAGCTTCAATACGCGATAGGGCAGCTCGCTGCCGGCATCTTGACGCCAGAGCTCGCTCATCGGCCTCCCGGTCACCAGAAACACCTCCAGCGCCCGCTGCACGCGCTGCGGATCATTGTGGTGAACCTTCGCCGCAGTCGCGGGATCGACCTCGGTCAGCCAGGCGTGCATCGCAGCCACGCCCTCAGCCGCCTGACGCTCGGCGAGCTGCGCGCGCACCTTCGGCTGCGCGTTCGGCAGCGGTGAGAGGCCGCCAGCAAGCGCTCGCCAGTAGAGCATGGTGCCACCGACCAGGAGTGGAATCCGGCCAGCGGCCGTGATCTCGGCCATCGCAGCCAACGCGTCTTGGCGGAACCGCGCCGCCGAATAGGCCTCGCTTGGATCACAGATGTCGACCAAGCGATGCGGAAAGCGCGCGAGGACGCTCGGCGCTGGCTTCGCGGTACCGATATCCATGCCGCGATAGACCAGCGCCGAGTCGACGCTGATCAGCTCACAAGGCAGCCGCGCTGCCAGCGCCAGCGCGAGATCGGTCTTGCCCGATGCGGTTGGCCCGGTTACCAGAATCGCCGGCGGTCGCGCGCTATCGGTAGCCGCGTCGCTCGGAGTGCTCATTGCGCTTATCGCAGCCAATGTTCGAGCCAGGGCAACATCAGCGGCCGCGCCAGAACAGCTTATCCAGCTCTTGATGGGTGAGCTTGATCCAGGTCGGACGACCATGATTGCATTGATCGGCACGCTCAGTGCGCTCCATGGCGCGCAGCAGCGCATTCATCTCCGGCAGGCTGAGCTGGCGATTGGCGCGCACCGCGCCGTGGCAGGCCATGGTCGAGAGCACCCGGTTGATCTCTGCATGGACCCGATCGCTCGTCCCCTCGGCGGCCAGGTCCGAGAGCAGGTCGCGCAACAGCTGCTCAGGATCAGCGCCACTGAGGATCGCTGGTATCGCGCGCAGCAGCAGGCGCTCTGGTCCGACTCGATCAACATCCATCCCAAGCGTTGCGAGTAACGATTGCTGTTCCTCAGCGAGCTCCGCCTCCCGCGCTGAGACGGCGACCGGGATCGGCACCAAGAGCGGCTGTTGCTGCACCGCCCCTTGAGTCCAGCTCAGCTTCAAGCGCTCATAGCCAATGCGCTCATGCGCTGCATGCATATCGACCAGGATCAGGCCATCGGCATCCTGCGCCAAGATGTAGACCCCATTCAACTGCCCGATCGCGAAGCCGAGCAGCGGCAGGTCGCCATCATAGTCCTGGCTCTGGACCTGAGCCCGAGCCTGAGCCTGACCAGGCTCCCGCACAGCGCCCTCCGCCCCGCCCTGTAACCGATCGGTTGCACCCGCGACGACTCCTGGATCGGATGCATCGCCAGAGACCGATGGAGCAAGGCAGGAGGTTGCGCTGCGTTTGGCTTCAGCACCCGGCATCTGCAGGGCCAAAGCCACCGCGTAGGCATTGCGCCCATCGCTGATCCTCCGCAACGGCAACCGGGGCTGGCTAGGCGCGGCAGCGCTGTCCTGTGCTGAAGCCGCGGTTGTTGCCGCTGCGTCACGAGCCTCCGTAGTGCCATTCTCTGCCAGCCCGTTCGCAGCGCCATCCGACGCCAATCCACGTCCGACGCCATCGGCAAGCCGACGATGCAGGCTACGGAACAAGAAATCGTGGACCTGGCGTCCCTCACGAAAACGCACCTCTTGCTTGGCCGGGTGCACATTGACGTCGACTTGCCGAGGGTCGAGCGTTAGATAGAGCACATAGGCTGGATGGCGGCCATGATGCAGCACGTCCTGAAAGGCCTGTCGAACCGCGTGTGCAACCAGCTTGTCGCGCACCATGCGGCCATTGACGAAAAAGAACTGCAGGTCGGCTTGGCTGCGCGAGAAGGCCGGGCGCGCGACCCAGCCGTTCAGGGCGAGCCCGACCGCCTGCTCATTGACCTCCAGCGCATGCGCGACAAAGGCATCGCCAAGCAGAGCCTGTAAACGTTCAGTGCGCGTCGTCGACCAGCTTCCGTCCTCCGCTGCAGCCGAGTTTGCAGATGCCAGCGCTAGCCTCTCGGTGCCAGGACGCAGATCGAACAGCTCGCGGCCGTTGTGCTGCACGCGAAAGCCGACATCAGCACGAGCGAGCGCCATGCGTCGAATCAACTGGTCGACGTGACCGAGCTCGGTACGCTCGGTGCGCAAGAACTTGCGTCGCGCTGGCACGCGATAGAATAGATCGCGAACCTCAATCGATGTACCGATGGGATGCGCGGCCGGCTCTGGCGTCCTCACCTCATCACTACCGTCGGCACAAAGACGCCAGCCGTGCTCCGCCCCCTGCTCGCGCGAGGTCAGCTGCAGTCGCGCAACCGATGCAATGCTGGGCAACGCTTCACCTCGAAATCCGAGGCTGGAAACGGACTCGAGATCGCTAAGGCTGCTGATCTTACTGGTGGCATGACGCGCGACGGCGAGCGCAAGCTCGTCACGCCCGATCCCAGAGCCGTCATCTCGCACGCAGATGCGCTTGATGCCAGCCTGCTCCAGCTCGACTGAGATCTGTCGCGCTCCCGCATCGAGGCTGTTCTCGAGCAGCTCCTTGACCACCGAGGCGGGCCGTTCGATAACCTCGCCAGCGGCAATCTGGTTGATGAGCAATGGGGGTAAGGGTCGGATGCGCGGCATCGGCAGATAGAAGCAGAAAAGCCACCGATGCAGCAAGCGCGAAGAGACAGCGCGCGCCGGTGGCCGATCCGATCGGCTGCCGCTTCGCCAGCCCGCACGCGCTGCAAGACCAAGTTTGCGATCTGAATGGGCAGCTCGGCTAGCCGTTCTCGCCGATTGGCCTAAGATTGGCCTGCGCTTGGCCTAACTACCGGGAATGATCAGCAGCTGACCCGCGCGAATCTGATCACCCTGTAGCCGATTGAGATCGCGCAGCACGCTCAGTCTCACATTATAGCTCGCTGCAATCCCAGACAGTGTATCGCCCGGCTTGATGCGATGCTGACGCGCACCCGAGGTTGTCGCCTGCGCAAGGGTCTGCGCCGGCGTCTTGGCGAAACGGCTGCCTGGTGGCGGATACTCGGCGAAGTACTCGATGATCCCGTCCAAGATGGCATCAGCGAGTCGATCCTGATAACGCCCATCGAGGAGTCGTTTCTCCTCATCTGGATTCGAGATAAAGGCGGTCTCCACCAGCATCGATGGAATGTCCGGCGACTTGAGCACAGCGAAGCCAGCCTGCTGAATGCGCTGTTGATGCACCTCACCGAGCCGTTGCAGCTTCGCTAGAACCTTTCCTGCCGCGATGCTACTAAGCTCGATGGTCGCATTCTGGCTCATCTCCAGCAGTACGCTTGCCAGCAGATCGTCGCGCTCCTTGAGATCGACACCACCGATCAAGTCGGCACGGTTCTCACGCTCTGCCAGCCAGCGCGCAGCCTCGCTGGTGGCGCCACCGGCCGAGAGCGTGAATACCGACGAGCCGCGCACCCGCGGGTCTTTGAAGGCGTCAGCATGGATCGAGACGAAGAGGTCTGCGCGATGCTTGCGCGCGATCTCGATCCGCTCGCGCAGCCGAATGAAGTAGTCGCCATCGCGAACCAGCACGGCGCGCATGCCGGGATGGGCATCGATCCGCTTCGCCAACTTGCGCGAGATGGCCAGGGTAATGTCCTTCTCATGGGTGCCCCGTCCGCCGATCGCCCCGGGGTCCTTACCGCCATGGCCGGCGTCAACGGCGATGACAAGGTCACGATTCGCCGGCGCGGTCGCTCGCACCGAGGGATGCTCAGCGCCTTGATTGATCGACGCCAAGTCAGCGCTCCCGCCGGTGGAAGCAGCCCGGCGCTGCTCGCTGGGGCGCCGTCCAGCCTTCGGCGAGAGATCGATCACCAACCGATGTCCATAGGACCCACTCGGCCCCAGATTGAAGCTCTTGGCACGCACTTGTTGCTTCAGGTCGAGCACAATACGCAGATCATCGCCCTCCCGAATCCCGCTCCTCAGACCGGCGATCAGCGGGTCGTCGCCAGCCGGGTCAGCGAGCCGACCCTGCAGGCGCGCATCGATCAGGTCGATCACGAGCCGATGAGGATCATCAAGCGCGAAGACCCGATGCTCGACCGGGGCTTGGACATCGACCACGACCCGCGTGTACTCGGGGCCAGCCCAGAGACGAGCCCCCTCAACCTCGACCTGCCCGGCAGAGGCCAGGCAAGCAAAGCCTGCTAAGAGGGTCCAAAGACTGTTTCGCGCCAGCTTCCAAAGCATTGATGAGAGCACCTATCCGTCGACGGCACACCTCCGGAGAAGGTGGTGTTTTTGCCTCTACAAAGCATAGACGCATGCTGAAGCATTTCCAAGTGTAAACGGCGGCTTGAGAACACTTCTTGACGCCTAATAGAGGTGCGCGTCGCATAGAAGCAACAGCGTATCAGCCTGAAATCATAGCGCTTGGGCCGCCAGCGCAGCTACCACCGGCGACCAGCTCGGATGCGCGCGGAGCCTGATCCGGCGGCCCTCAACAGCGTGCTCGATCAGCAGCTCGAGATCGGCCAAAGGCAAGGCGCCAGCGCCCCGCTCTGGCCATTCGATCAGGATCAGGCCAGGATGCTCGAGCAGATCGCGCAGCCCGAGGTAGTCAAGCTCCTCGGGATCGGCCAGCCGATACAGGTCCAGATGCATCACCCTTGGCTCGACGGCCTCATAGGGCTCAATCAACGTGTAGGTTGGACTGCGCACGGCACCCTGATAGCCCAAACCGCGCAGCAGCCCGCGCACCAGCGTGGTCTTGCCGGTACCGAGATCGCCGCGCAGATACAGGGTCCCACGATAGCTGCGCAGCAGCTCAGCGAGGCGCTCACCGAGCATCAGCTGGGCCGTCTCACCAACGACCTCGAGCACCAGCTCGTCCGCACGCTGAGACGCCGGCTTAGGCAGCGCCTGATCTGAGCCTTGGCTCTGACTCATGGCGCCTAGTCCGCCGCGCCGAGCAGCGACCGCAAGGCGGCAATCAGATCGCTGGCGATCAGGCCGCGCTGTCCCTGCTGCCCGGCTCGATCACCAGCCGCTGCATGAAGACAAACGCCTACCTCCGCCGCCAAGCTGAGCTCCATACCCTGAGCGATGAGCGCGGCGATGGTGCCGGTCAGGGCATCACCCATGCCGGCGCTGGCCATGCCTGGATTGCCGTCCGCGCAAAGCGCAGCGGGGCGCAGCTCGGGCCCAGTAACCAGCGTACCTGCCCCTTTGAGTACGACGACACCACCATAGCGGTGTTGCAATCGCGGCAGCGCCGCAAAGCGGTCCTGTTCGACCTCGGCGGCCGTGCTGCCGAGTAGCCGAGCGGCTTCTCCCGGATGCGGTGTCAACACCCAGTCGTCGCGCCGCTGCGGCTGTTGCGCCAGCAGATTGAGCCCATCGGCATCGACGACCAGAGGGCACCCTGCGTCCACCACCCGCTCGAAGAGGGAGCGGCCCCAGCTATCCTGACCGAGTCCGGGGCCAAGCGCGACTAAGGTGGCACGCTCCAGCAAGGCATCGAGCGCTTCCGCCTCTGGCACCGCATGCACCATCAGCTCCGGGCAGGAGAGATTCAGTACCGCCGCATGCGCCGGATGGGTTGCGATTGAAACCCGGCCGACGCCGCTCCGCAAGGCGGCCTCGCCGGCCAGGCGAGCAGCACCACTCATCCCAGTGTTACCGCCCACCACCAGTAGATGACCGAAATCGCCCTTGTTGGCCGTGCGCCGCCGGTTAGGCAAGAGTCGCGCTTGCTGGCTCCAATCAATCCTGCGTGCGGCCGGGATCTCACTGGCATAGATCACCGCCGGCACCCGCAAACCATCAAAGCTGACCTCACCACAGTAATCGGGCCCGCTGCCTGTGAACAACCCGCGCTTGAGACCGATGAAGCTGATGGTAGCCGTTGCAGCGATGGCTGCACCGAGCACGCGGCCGGTATCGGCGTGCAAACCGGTGGGGATATCAAGCGCCAGAATCGGTACGCGGGAGCGATTAGATTGCTCAACCGCCTCTGCATAGAGGCCGGCCAGTGGTCGCTCGAGCCCGGTTCCTAGTATGGCATCGACAATCAGCTCGGCATCGGGCGGCAGCCGCGTAAAGGCCTCGGTGCTCCCGCCCGCGGCCTGGTAGGCCTCGGCGGCGACCAAGGCCGCCCCCTGCAAGCGGCTGTGATCGCCGAGCGTCAGCACGCGCACGCCGAGCTGACAGCGATGCGCAAGCCGCGCCAGCACATAACCATCACCGCCGTTATTGCCCGCACCGGCCAACACCACCAGCGAGCGAACCTCGGGCCAACGCGAGCGCAACAGCGAGAACGTCGCCGCTCCCGCACGCTCCATGAGCTGTTCTGCGGCAATCCCGTGCTGCTCGATCGCAAGTCGGTCCAGCTCCCTGACCTGCTCGGCCCGATAGAGGGCTCGCGGTAGCTCGCCGGTGTCGGGTAAGGTTCGTGGTCGCTTCATGTTGGCCACCATCAAGGCCGGAGCAGCTCAGCGCGGTAGTGGGCGAGCTCAGCGATCGATTCCTTGATATCCGACAGCGCCAGATGAGCGCCTTCCTTCCTGAAGGCATCGGCCACCTGCGGAGCCCAACGCTGCGCTAGAATCTTGACCGAGCTCACATCGAGGTTGCGATAGTGGAAGAAGGATTCGAGGCGCGGCATCCAGCGCGCCAAGAAACGCCGATCTTGGCAGATGCTATTCCCGCACAATGGCGATGCCCCGGCCTTGCACCAGGACTCCAGGAACGCCAATGTCTGAAGCTCGGCAGAGCGCTCATCGTCGCGGCTGGCTTGGACCCGCTCGAGCAGTCCAGAATCCCGGTGGTGACTCTGGTTCCAATCGTCCATGGCTGCCAGCACATGCTGTGGCTGATGGATCGCAATCACCGGACCTTCAGCGAGGACGTGGAGGTCCGAATCGGTCACCAGGGTCGCGATCTCGATGATCTGGTCGCGGAACGGATCAAGCCCGGTCATCTCGAGATCGATCCAGATGAGGTTATTTTCGTCTACCACAGTCACCCCGTTGCTTCGCAGATGGTTTCTGACCAAGTCACCCTATAGCCTAGCGCAGACTCGGCGCAGCTGGTTGCACCGGGTCAGCCCTAGCGTCATCCTCAATGCAACCCTAGACCCAACCTTTGGAGCAGCCCATGAGCCAGCGTTTACTAGCCAGCCTTGCCCTCGTCACCGTCACTGCCACGAGCCTCAATGCGCAAGCCGACGACCAGGTCGATGCACAAGCACTGTTCGAGCAGAATTGCACCAGTTGTCACGGCTCCGAGGTCTATACACGCGAAGACCGCCGCATCGACTCGCTCGACGCCTTGCACAGCCAAGTGCGCATGTGTGAGCAGAACCTCGGCTTGACCTGGTTCGACGACCAGGTCGACGCCGTCACCCAATTGCTGAACCGCGAGTACTACAAGTTCGAGCCTTAAAGCGCGACCGGGTTTCGCGAGCATGCCTCGGCGGCGCCTCTCGGAGCGACAGGTCGAGCGCATTCAGCGCATTCAAGATCGTCGTCGCAGCAAGGTTGAGGCCCGTGCCGAGGTCGCGCTCGCCCAGCTTGATGACGAGGCCGCCCGCAATGGCCTCGTCGTCGTGCGACATGGCGCCAACCTGATCGTCGAAGACGCAGAGGGGGCCTGCCACCATTGTGTGACGCGGCAGCATATCGGACATCCAGTCTGCGGTGATCAGGTGATCTGGCAGCCCTGCGGCCCAACCGCCGGGGTCATCACTGCGATACATCCGCGCACGACCTTGTTGAGCCGGCCCAGCGCGAGCGGTCAAGACAAGCCATTGGCTGCCAACATTGGCCTGCTCATCATCGTCGTCGCACCTGAGCCATCACCAACCGGTTTCCTGATCGATCAGTACCTCATCGCCGCCGAGCGGATCGGCGTGCCAGCCCTGATCCTCTGCAACAAGATGGACCTCCTCGATGATTCCGAGCGCAAAGGCTTTCTCGATCGATTCGCCCACTACGCCAAGATTGGCTATCCGCTATTACCGCTGAGCCTGAAGCATGATCCGCACCTCGCACCGTTGAGGGAGCGCTTCAACGGGCGTGCCGGCATCCTCGTCGGACAATCGGGCGTCGGCAAGTCGTCGCTCATCAAGACCTTGCTCCCGGATCAAGAGGTCCAGATTGGCGCCATCTCTGACGCAACCGGACTCGGGCGCCACACCACCTCTGCTGCCACCAGCTACCGCCTCGACAGCGGCGGTCGTCTGATCGACTCCCCCGGCGTGCGCAGCTTCCGACTCGGGCCCATCACGCGTGCCGAGCTCGAACAAGGATTTCCTGAGTTCCGGCCGTTCATCGGCCGTTGCCGCTTTAGCAACTGCCAACATCAGCAAGAGCCTGATTGCGCCATCCTGGCCGCCAACGCCCAAGGCGCCATCGCAACCGATCGGCTGTTAGCATTCCAGCAGCTTGCAAAGACCATCAGACGCAGCGCAGAGTGACGCCGCTGCTCTTCGAGCTCAACCCGGGAGACATAGATGGCCCATTGGCTATTGAAATCGGAACCAGACGCCTTCGGCATCGCGGATTTGAAGGCTCGTCACAACCAGACCGAGCCCTGGGACGGGGTCCGCAACTATCAGGCGCGCAACATGATGCGCGATCAGATGCAGATCGGCGACCTCGGCTTCTTCTATCATTCAAACGTCAAAGAGCCGGGAATCGTTGGCATCGTTGAGATCGTCAGCACCGGGTATCCTGACCCGACCGCGTTCGACCCGGACAGCAAGTATTACGATCCGAAGAGCGACCCGGATCATCCGCGCTGGTACCTGGTCGATGTCCGCTTCGTCCGCGAGCTCAAGCGCAACATCCGTTTAAGCGAGCTCAAAGATTACGCCGACGAAGCCCTTGCTGACCTGCCGCTGGTGCGCAAAGGGAACCGTCTATCGATCATGCCGGTGACGGATGATCAGTGGAGCTTCATCCTCGGCCTCGAGGATCGATAATCGTCTTTCGGCTCGCTCAGCAACCGAAAGTGAGGCCTTGCTCCCTCATGAATCTAGCCGAGACTGGCTCAGAAATGGCTCAAGGTCGGCTCTCAGCGTCCGGCAGGATGATATTCAGCTCCAGGATCTCATGCCGGTCTTCCTGCTCGTAATGCACCGAGACGGCGTCGTTATCGACCTCGACGTACTTGCGAATGACGGCCAGGATCTCCTGCTGCAGCCTGGGTAGGTAGGAAGGACGGTCACGCGCAGCACGGTCATGGGCCACCAGGATCTGCAGCCGTTCTTTTGCGACCGACGCTGAGCCCTTACCGGGCACGACGCCGACACCGCGAAAATAGTCGAGTAGCCCCACGTGTCACCCCCTCAAGAATCGGCTGAGCAAACCCCTGCGCTCCATCTCGAGGAAGCGCATGGGTCGCTCCTCACCGAGATACCGGGCCACCATGTCAGCATAGGCCTGGCCGGCATCGGATTCGTGATCAAGGATCACCGGATTACCAGAATTCGACGCATTGAGCACAGCGATGGATTCTGGAATCACACTCAGCAGATTGAGGGCCAGGATCTCTTGTACGTCTTCGACCCCGAGCATCTCGCCGCGCGCAACGCGCTCGGGTGAATAGCGAGTGAGCAGCAGAAATTCCCGGATCGGCTCCTCATTCTCGAGCGCCCGTCTGGACTTACTCGCGAGGATGCCGAGCATACGGTCTGAATCCCGCACCGAAGAGACCTCGGGATTCGTCACCACCACAGCGTCATCGGCAAAGTACATCGCCATCAGCGCGCCATGCTCGATACCGGCCGGAGAATCACAGACGATGTAGTCGTAGGTTTTGCCAAGCTCCTCGAGCACCTGGCCGACCCCCTCTTGCGTCAGCGCATCCTTATCCCGAGTCTGCGATGCAGGCAAGATAAACAGGTTCTCGCAGCGCTTGTCTCGGATCAACGCCTGATTCAGGTTGGCCTCGCCATTAATGACGTTGGCAAAGTCGTAGACCACGCGCCGCTCACAACCCATGATCAGGTCGAGGTTGCGCAAGCCAACATCGAAGTCGATCACCACTGTGCGATGCCCGCGCTGCGCGAGGCCCATGGCCATCGCAGCGGCTGTCGTGGTTTTCCCCACGCCCCCTTTCCCCGAGGTAATGACGATAGTTCTGGCCAAGAAGGACTCCCCTTATTCGTGTTGACCCTATTCGAAAACCTGCTTGCGACCTGTCCCTAGCTCGGCGCCCAGATGCGTTCACTAAAGAGGCTCGATTCGCAGTACATCATGATCCAAAAAGACCTGTGTCTGGCAACCCTTAAGACTTGTCGGAATGTTGTCGCTGACCCGATAGTGTCCTGCCACCGACACCAGCTCTGCTCGGAGGTCGGAGCAAAAGATACGCGCCTTCGTGTTTCCGTGCAGCCCCGCGATTGCGCGCCCCCGCATGGGGGCGTAGACGTGGATATTGCCATCGGCCATCAACTCAGCACCGGAATTCACTGCAGCGACGACGGTCAAGTCGCCGCCGGCAGCATAGACGCGCTGGCCCGATCGCACGGGACGATCAATGAACTGTGAGCCCTTCTCGACGCCGATCTGAGGGCCAGCCGACGGCCCGACGATCGGCAGCTCAAGCGCCAAATCGTCGACCACTTCGGCCTTTGCCGTTGATTTCGCAGTATCGCCCAGGATCGCCAGTTCCATGGCTTTGGCCGCCTCGTGCTGAGCGCTACCGCCACCCCGAACCCCGACCGGGATCATACCCAGTCCACGCAGCAGGCCGACGAGCTGTGGAAAGCCAACATCGTCCTCTGTTGATGGCAGCGCACTGAGCTCGATCACGACCGGTGTATGCTCAAAAAATCCCGGTGCCTGTCGCACCTTGGGCATCAGTTGTGCTTCAACAGCGTCCATATCGAGCCGCAACAACCGGATCACCGGCAAGGTAAAAGCCGCCGCCTTCAGCTCAAACGCGGGCGCAGATCTCGTTGCTCCATCGCTCGCCGACCCGTTGCCTATAGGCTGATCCTTGGCTGATGCTCCAATGCTCAATGACATGATCTCGACGGTACTCCTAAAGACGCGGCACGAATCCATGCGAGCTCACTGATCCAGTGGGGATCAGCCTGGGCTCAAAACCCGGGGGCTGAGAACCCGGGCGCTCAACAATCCGAGCGTTCACCAATCGGAGCGCTCATCAACCAGGGGGCCACCGCAGCGAACGCCCACCGATCACATGGACGTGCAGATGGTAGACGGTCTGGCCACCGCCAGCATTACAGTTAATCACGGTCCGGTAGCCATGCTCGTCAATCCCTTCTTGCTTGGCGACCTTGGCCGCTGTGAGCAATAGGCGTCCAAGCAGCTCAGCGTCTTCTGCCCCTGCCTCGCTCAGGGTCCGAATCGGCTTGCGCGGAATCACCAGCACATGCACTGGCGCTTGTGGCTCGAGATCGCGAAAGGCCACGACCTCATCATCTTCATAGACGAGATCTGCCTCAACCTCGCCAGTGGCGATCTTGCCGAAGATCGTATCAGACATCGGTCTCTCCGCTCCTAGTTTGGATGCTCTGGGTTTTGATGCTCTTGGTTTGGATATAGATCAGAGCCCTTGCCGACCCGCAAAGGCATGTGCCAGGGTACTACCGTCAACAAACTCGAGCTCGCCGCCCAATGGGACGCCGTGGGCGATACGGCTTAGGCGCAGGTCCGAGTCCCGTGCCAGATCGGCGATGTAATGCGCGGTCGCAAGCCCCTCGACCGTCGGGCTGATTGCCAGGATCGCTTCATCAAGCTCGGGCTCTTTGAAGCGCGCCTCAAGCCGATCAAGGCCAAGCTCCTCCGGCCCAATGCCATCGAGCGGGGACAGCCGACCACCAAGCACGAAATAAAGCCCACCGTAATGCGTGGCCTGCTCAATCGCGACGATATCCGAGGGCTGCTCAACAATACACAGTAGGCTGGCATCGCGCCGAGTGCTCGCGCAGAGGTGGCAGCGCAGATGCTCGGTCAATGTCCGGCAGCGCTCGCAACGGCCGATGCGCTCCATCGCTGCGGCCATCACCTGCGCCAGCTGGCGTCCTGCGTCTCGATCCCGCTCGAGCAGGTGAAAGGCCATCCGCTGCGCGGTCTTAGGACCGACTCCAGGCAGCCGGCGCAACGCCTCGACAAGCTGATTGAGCAGACTCGAATCGGACACCGTCATCAACCGCCCGTCATTGAGATCGCAGACCTGAGACGAATCAGAATGGGAGCTTCATACCAGGTGGCAACGGCAGTCCTGCGGTCAGCTCCGCCATGCTCTCCTGAGCCTTTTCACCAACGCGCCGCGCAGCGTCATTAAAGGCCGCAGCGACGAGATCCTCGAGCATCTCTTTGTCATCGGCCAACAGCGACGGATCGATCTCAACCCGCTTGACCTCGTGGCGGCCATTCATCGTGACCTTGACCATACCAGCACCGGACTCGCCGATGGTCTCTTCACTGGCGAGCCGCTCCTGTGACTTCTTCATCTCCTCCTGCAGTTTCTGGGCCTGCTTCAGCATGCCTCCTAATCCGTTTTTCATTGCTTAACCTCTTCTCATCGGTGATCAACAATCCAGCCCAGCGACTCTCGTTCGGTCTGCTGAGTGGGCACAAAAAACGCGTAGCCTAGCGAGCACATAGGCCCTCATCAGCCGCCAGCGCGCGCGGGTAGCGCACTAAGCGTACCTGGTATCCATTCGGCATCGAAGCGCTCGCATAGCTGTTGAGCGACGGGGTCGGCTGCCAATGCGCGCTCGGCCTCGGCCAGGCGTTGCGCATCTTCGCGGGCGTGGCGCAATGCCGGCGTATCGTCAGGCAATGTATCAGTCAGGATCTCAAGACTCAGATCCGATGCGAGCGCGGCAGCCAACGCCGCCCCAAGCCGTTGCTCGGCACCTGCAGCACGCAGATGCACATGGCCCGGATGTAGCAGCAAACGCAGCCGCTTCCCATCCCAGGCGCTCAGCGCGCAATGGCGCGCCAGCTCGAGCGCCAGACCGCTCAGGCCCATGCTCCCGACAAGTTGCTGCCAGTCCTCGGCGGAGCTGAGCGAGCGAGTCATGGATGCAGCCTCAGACGCCGAAACCGGGGCCTGCGGCGGCGTGCCCGGTGGCAAGGGCCCGTCATCGGTCGCACTCGAGGCACCGCTGCTGTTCGCGGTGTCCATCACCGGCCTAACGCCCTCAGCCGATGCGCTAGGGACATCAGCATGGGCTAGCGCCGCTTGTTCCGGGTCGAGCCTCCGCTGAGCCCCCTGCTCTGACCCCTGCTCTGGCCCCTGCCCCGACCCCTGCCCCGACCCAGGCTCTGCCCCCCGCTCTGACTCAGGCTCTGGCCTTGCGGAGCCAGCCGAAGGCGCTCCTGGGCGGGACAATTGAGCGGCCTGATGATGCGAGCCATCTCGCGTTGCCCCAGGGGTCGTCGGCGAGGCCGGCGACTCGGAGCTAGCCGATCCGCTCGCCACCGGCCGGAACGCAAGCGCTCGCAGGAGCACCATCTCCAAACCGGCACGAGGATCAGGCGCGAGCTCCAGGTCGCCTTGTCCAGTCAGAAGGACCTGGTAGTAGAGCTGAACGTCTTCAGGTGCCAGCTGCGCTGCTAGCGCGCCGAGGCGTTCCTCGTCTGGATCATCGCCGCGCAGGGTCGCGGGCACCTGCTGTGCCAGCGCGACACGATGCAAAGCGGCCACCAGATCGACGAGCACGGTCGAAAAATCCGGTGTCAGCTCGGCAATGCGGCCGATCTCGGTCAAGACCCGGGCCGCATCGGCTATCGCCATGGCCTCCAGCAGATCGAGCGTCAGCTCGCCGCCACGGGTGCCAAGCATGGCGCGGACGTCATCGACCTTGACTTGGCCGGCACCAAAGGCAATCGCTTGATCCAACAGGCTCAGCCCATCACGCATGCTGCCGTCAGCGGCGCGCGCCAGCAAGCTCAATGCCGGCGGCTCGAAGCCAATCGCCTCGGCCTCGAGCACGGTCTGGAATCGATCGCGAATCTGATCGGGCAGTAACCGCTTGAGATTGAACTGCAGACAGCGCGAAAGGACAGTCGCCGGCAGCTTTTGTGGATCAGTGGTCGCCAACACGAACTTCACGTGCGGCGGCGGCTCCTCCAAGGTCTTGAGCAAGGCATTGAAGCTGCTCGCCGAGAACATGTGAACCTCGTCGATCAGATAGACCTTGTGCCGACCGCGCACCGGCGCGAAGGGGACGTTATCGAGCAGCTCGCGGGTCTGGTCGACCTTGGTGCGTGAGGCGGCATCGACCTCGAGCAGATCAACAAAACGCCCGGCATCGATCTCGGTGCAGGCCGAGCAGACACCGCAGGGATTGGGACCCACGCCCTGCTCGCAGTTGAGGGTCTTAGCCAGAATACGGGCCAAGGTGGTCTTGCCAACACCACGAGTGCCGGTAAACAGATAGGCATGATGCAGCTGGCCACGCTCGAGGCCGTTAACCAGCGCCCGAACCACGTGCTCTTGGCCGACGAGATCGGCAAAGGACCGGGGGCGCCACTTGCGCGCGAGGACCTGGTAGGTCATGAGGTCAGTTACAGACGAGCCTGACGCAGCCGGGGATTGGGGTGGCGAGTCGCGCCAGCCACACCCCGGCACACGCATCCACCGCTGCGGCTGCTCCCTTCCGGGCCTGACCGGGTTCACGGCTTCGCGTTGCGAGGGGACCGACGCGCCCCACCATTGATGCTTATGAATTCGACGATACGTCGATCACAAGCATCGCAAGGTAGCAGCCAGCGAGCGATGCCGCAACCGGTAGCACGCAACAGGAGCCACCACGGCTGCGCGATCTTGCTAACCTGTTCAGCCCGGCTCAGTCCAATCCGTCATCCAGACGGCTGCAACCAGAAGGCGTTAGAGGCTCATGAGGCAGAGGATAACCAACTCGGTCGCAACCCACCCACGATCAAAGGGCCAGCCGGGCAGTGCGGACCTCGGCCTGGTGCTCGGACTTCTGCTGGCCACCGCGGTTGAGGTTGGTGTCGCTCAGGAGGCCGACCCAGAGCTGACTAAAAGCTCTATCACGGCCGTTGGAGCCATCGCTGAGACCGGTCCAGGGAGCAATGCAGGGAGCCAGGCTCGCAGCGAGATCGACAGCCAGCGCACGGCTGAGGCGCACCAAGACGAGCCCAATCAGCCCAGCAGTCCCGATGACGGCCTATCAGTACTCCTGGAGCGCTCGCTCGAGAATGCAGGCTCCCTCTGGGAGCGCTCCGCCGAATCGGCCGATAGCTGGTGGCAACGCTCACGGGAGGCCACGCTTGAGGCCTGGGAGGGGGCTCAACGCTCGCTGAATCCAGCCGAGCCACCGGTAACAGCGGGCATCTGGAAGGAGCTGGTCCCTAAGCTCGAGGAGACATTGCAGCTCGAAGAGGCTCGGCCGCAGCTTCCAGACCGAGCCTGGCTCGGCCGCGACAAGAGCGATGTCGACACCGATATCAACGCCCTGCTCGACGCCTCGGTCGCCATCCTCTCGAGCTCGCCGGTCCAAGATTATCGCGCGCAGATCGAGACGCTGCGCGGCCGCATCGCTGAGGCCCGCATCGACATCGACCGCTTCCGACGCGAACGGGTAGCAGCGCCGAGCGAATCGCTGCTGGCCACCACCGTCAGCGGCTACGACGAGCGCATCGCCAAGCGCGAGGCCGATATCCGCGGGTATCAGGCTGAGCTGGAGCGGGTCAAGTCCGATTTCGTCAGCGAGCTACGCGCGATGGGACTCGAGCTGAGTGATGATCAGGTCGACCTGCTCTTGGCCACCGTCGTCGGCGACAACATCATCGATCTCGGCATCGTCTTCGACAACGTCAAGGCGATCACTCAGCAGCTCGAGGTGCTGGTCGAGGAAAGCGGCGAGGATCTCGAGAGTGCCAGGCGCTATTACGGCATGTACGTGATCCTGTTGCGAGCGCTGGCGAGGATGCACAACGATGTCGCAGCAGCGATCGAGACGCGCTATATCCCCGAGATCAACGCCATCGCCGCTCGCGCAGCCGCGCTCAGTGAGGAAACACGGGCGCTGGTGCGAAAACAGCCGGAGCGCGCCGCTCTGTTGCGCAACAATCTCGAGGCACAGCAGCTGACGATCGAAGCCGCCGGGGTCTATCGCGATTACCTCGTCGAACAGCGCAAACAGGTCGAGCAGGCCCACTCCGCACTGGATGACGATATCGAGACCGCCTGGAATACCTACCAAACCGTGCGCGTCTCGGGCGAGTTGGTAGACCTGGTGCAATCGAGCCAGAGCCTGCTCGATGGGCTGCTAGACCGAGAAGTCCCACCATTGCGCCCCTTCCAAAACCGGGAGATGCAGCGCGAGCTCGAGAAGCTCACCCGCGAGCTTCGCCGCTCCGAGGGTTGAGCAGCCGCAGCTACTCCGGGCTCCGCTGATCCCCATCTTGCTGATCTGGGCTGGACTCGTTCGGCGCCAACAACCGCGCTAGCTGCGCGATGCTGAGCGGAAACGGCACGCCATAACGCCGTCGATGCTCGGCATCGATCAAGCGCGCCAGCCCGGTGCGATTGAGCCGTGCCTGCTCGCCCTTAATCGCTAACCGGCGAAGATCGTCGAAACGCGAATCGAGCAGCGCACAGATCAAGCCCAGTGCATTCGCTTGGTTTGCCATCCGCTGCTCGCTGCGGCTGAATGTGGCAAAGCTCGTTAGCGCCCGCTGCGCCGTCAGCGCTTGCTCGAGCCGGCACTGCTCTTTGCGCGCCTCACGCAGCTCATGCGCTAGCCCGAGGATCTGGCGCCGCAGATTCGCCATCGAGACCTCATCCTGGCTCGCTACCAGGTCTGAGAAGCTGAGCGGCGGTGGGTCCTCGCCCAACAACAAGATCACCAGACTGAAGCCCTCGGCACGCGGCTGACCGACATCGCGAACGGGTGCAATCTCACCAAAGGCATAAAAGCCGCCAAGCGGGGGAATGCTCGCGAGGTCACTGATGCTGTGTCGGAGCTCGCGCTCCGGGGTCTGGCCGAGAACCAGCGCTCGGCGCACGCAAGCGAGCCACAGCACACCAGCCACCGGGGCTGGACCAATCCCCTCGGTTAGTGCGGCCAATAATGTACGTCGCGCCGCGCTCAGGATCAGGTCTGGGCTCGGCTGCGTGAGCTGAATCTCGCAGTCGGCTGGGAGCGGCTCGCGAACCAAGATATCACCCTGTACGCGATCGCACTCACAGACATCGAGCAGTTTGGGCTCATCTCCCGATTGGCTGGAGTAGATCGCCAATGGATGACAAGCGGACCACTTCCAACGTCCGTTCTCAATCGGATAACAGGTGTCGAGGTACTGGCTCGCTGGTTGGCCGGCAATCTGCGTGATCCGATTCCCCGTGCAGCGCGCCGGCAGACGTGGGCTGATCGGTTCCCAACCGGCGGCTAGGCCCTTAGTCGCGGACCAGCCAATGCGCAGAGGCCCGTAGAACAGGAGAAAGGCAACCGCCCCCTGCAGCACCTCGTCATTGAAGAACTGATAGCTACGCTTCACCCTGCAATCCGCGGTGCCGCTGCCGAATAAGGGCGTAAACGGCATCTGATCCCCGAAGGCCTTCACGACAGTCGCCAGATTGAGCGCAACGCCATCGGGAAACAGCAGACCGAGCGCCGGCGTCTCTGTAGGCAGATCGGCCGCAGACAGCTGCGCCGCAATCCGCGCTGAGTCAGCCCCCTGATCGGCTTCATCCTCAGCCGCAGATTCAGATTCAGCTGCAGACTCAGCTCCACCACCAGCCGGAGGATGCATGCGGGTCAATCCGCGCACGACGCCGGCGCGCAGCCTGACGCGGTCGCTGGCGAAGGCAATCAACACTGAGGTCCCGAGCCGATAGCCTCGATCACCAGAGACCTCGCCGTAGGAGCTGCCGCCGACGATCGCGCAGTTTGGTAACCGCGCGCGCAGTCCCCGCAGCAGCGGCTCATGCTCGAGCCCATCGGTGGCGAACAGCAGCGCCGCCTGGGGCTGCGCGCCATCGAGCTTCGCCAGAGCCTCGTCAACCAAGGCCGCTGCACAGACCTCCATCTCGGTCAGTGCACTCTGAGCAACAGCCATCTTGAACATCGGGATTGACTCCTAATCCGATTGGTCCTTGCCTCGTCGACCAAGTCTAGCGCACAGACATCCATCATGGCCGGCGACGAATGCCCTAGTCCATCATGAGCTGGTAATCAAAGCGAACCAGCACTGTTTGGCGATCCTGACTCGGCCCAAATGTCAAACAATTCTGTCCAGAAACTTCTTGATTTTGAAGCAACAGAAGACAGATTTCTGCGGCAAACACGGGGGGGGCAGGGTCAGCGCATAAAAACCATTAGCCGAAGATCACCTTAGCGCGGTAGTCGTC
>NZ_JBUDPI010000010.1:0-25292 GCF_054919635.1 Halochromatium sp.
GGCGCCCACTCTGGCGCCGAGGCCTTGGGCGCCACCGTGATCCCGATCTCCGGCGGCAACACCGAGCGCCAGATCATGGTGATCCGCGACTTCGGTGTCTCGGCCCTGTTCTCGACCCCGAGCTACTTCACGCATCTGGTCGAGCGCGCCAGCGAGCTCGGCATCGACCTGCGCGAGCTGCCATTGCGGGTCGGCGTGTTCGGCGCCGAGCCCTGGAGCGACGGCATGCGCAGCCACATCGAGGCCGCCGCCGGCATCAGCGCCTTCGACATCTACGGCCTCTCGGAGATCATCGGTCCCGGTGTCGCCAGTGAATGCCCCGAGCATCACGGGCTGCATGTGTTCGAGGACCACTTCTACCCGGAGATCATCGACCCCGAGACCGGCGCGCCACTACCCGACGGCGAGGAAGGCGAGTTGGTGCTGACCACGCTCAGCAAGCAGGCCATGCCGATGATCCGCTATCGCACCCGCGACATCACCGCCATCATCCCCGAGCGCTGTGGCTGCGGGCGCAGCCTCCGCCGGATTCGGCGCATTGGGCGTCGCTCCGACGACATGATCATCATCCGTGGCGTCAACATCTTCCCGTCGCAGGTCGAGGCCGCGCTGCTCGCGGTGGAAGGTACCCTGCCCCATTATCGGATCATCCTCACCCGCGAGCATGGGTTGGATCAGATGACGGTCGAGGTCGAGGTCACGCCCGAGGTGCTGAGCGATCAGGTGCGCGTCCTCGAGGATATGCGCGAGCGCATCGCTCAGGCCATCGAGCGCATCCTGGGGATTCGCGTCGGTCTGCGGCTGGTCGAGCCGCATAGCATCGAGCGCAGCCAGGGCAAGGCCAAGCGTGTGATCGATCAGCGCGAAGACTAACCCCTGCACCGTGCGCCGAGCGCTGACGAACGCCGCTCACGAGCACGGCGCGCTAGGACGCTGATGCGCACCCCACTGCGCGCTGCGAGATGCACAGCGGACGGGCGCGGCGACCAAGCGCATCGATAGGGGGCTCAGTATCAGCGACATCGAGAGCGAACGCACCAACAGCGTATTTGCACCATCTAGCGGAAACCCCATGAAACTCACCCAGCTTTCCCTGTTCCTCGAGAACCGTCCCGGCCGACTGATCGAGCCGACCCGGCTGCTCGCTGCCGAGGGCATCAACGTCATGACCCTGTGCCTGGCCGATACCGCTGAGTTCGGCATCCTACGGCTGATCGTCCAGGACCCTGGCCGGGCCGCCGAGGTCTTGAATGCGGCCGGTTGGGCGGTTACCCCGACCGAGGTCGTCGCCGTCGAGGTGCCGGATCAGCCCGGTGGTCTCGCCGAAGTGCTCGAGGTGTTCGAGCGGGCCGCGCTCAACGTCGAATATGTCTACGCCTTTACCCTGCGCTGCGACGATCGAGCCATCCTGGTGTTCCGGTTCCAAGAGCCCGAGCAGGCGATCAAGGCCTTGCAAGCGAGTGGGCATCAGGTGCTTGATGCCGAGCGCCTCGAGGCCTTGGTTGGCTGAGCCCTGTCGTTGCCGGACTCCCTTATAAGAGCGCTCGCTGAGAAGCGCTTGCTTGCGGGACTTACTGGCCGGACTTACTGGCGGGCTTGCTCGAGAAACTGGGCTGCGATCGGAGGTTGAGCCGTAGTAAGCTGTTGTTGCTCGTCCCCAACGAGCGATCACCACGGGTCCCTAGTCAAGGGCGCTCGGGAACAACACGCTGAGGAGACACGACACATGGCAGAGATCATCACGGCTGTCTACGAGGATCAGGACACGTTGGCCAATGTACGCAACGATCTAGTCTCGGTCGGCATCCCGCAGGAGAAGATCCGCGTCAACCCAGATAAGCATCAGGTGCAGGTGATGGCCCCAGAGGTCTCAGACGCTGAGATCCGGGAGATCCTCGAGCGGCATCAGCCCACGCAGATCCACACCTGAGTCTCTCTGGCCGGCGGCATTCGCCGCCGGTGCCCACTCAGCCCGCATCCAGCGGCGCAAACAGCAGCTCCAGGTCCTCATGGCTCAGCGACTTGGTCGCACTGCCACCACCTTCGAGCATGGCGTCGGCAAGGGCTTGCTTGCGCGCCTGTAGCTCAGCAACCCGCTGCTCCACTGTGCCCTCGGTCAACAGCTTGTAGACGAACACCGGCTTGTCCTGGCCAATCCGATGCGCACGGTCGGTCGCTTGACGCTCGGCGGCTGGATTCCACCAGGGGTCGTAATGGATCACGGTGTCGGCAGCGGTCAGGTTCAAACCGCTGCCGCCGGCCTTGAGGCTGATCAGGAATAGCGGCACCTCTCCGGCCTGAAAACGATCCACCGGCGTTTGCCGGTCGCGGGTCTGACCGGTCAGCTTGACGTAGCCGCTGTTCTTCTGTTTCTTCAGTCGCTTCTCCAGGGCCTCTTCAACCAGTGTCAGCATGCTAGTGAACTGCGAGAACAGCAATATCCGCCGGTCTTCTTCCAACAGTTCTGCGACGAGCTCCATGAGCAGATCCAGCTTTGCCGAGCCCTTCACGCGTCGAGCGCTCTCGAGCGAGACCAGGCGCGGATCGCAGCACCATTGGCGCAGCTTGAGCAAGGCATCGAGGATGATGATGCCGCTCTGTGCCAAGCCCTTGCGCTCGACCTCCTTACGCACCTTCTCGTGCAGGGCGAGGCGCAAGGTCTCGTAGAGGTCACGCTGATCGGAAGCCAAGGCCACCTCACGCAGGATCTCGGTCTTCGGCGGCAGCTCGGCAGCCACCTGCTCCTTGGTGCGACGCAGCAGGAAGGGCGCGATCCGACGGCGAAGATGTTCGGTGCGGTCATGCTCGCCATGGCGCTCGATCGGGTTGCGGAACAGACGCCGGAAGCCGCGCTCATCGCCGAGCAGATCGGGCATCAGGAAATCCATCAGCGACCAAAGCTCGCCGAGATGATTCTCGAGCGGCGTGCCGGTCAAGCAGAGTCGATGCCGGGCATCCAATGCGCGCGCCGCCTGCGCGCCCTTACTGCGCGGGTTCTTGATCGCTTGCGCCTCGTCGAGGATCAGCAGATGCCAGGACTGGGCCTTGAGCACCTCCAGATCGCGAGGCAACAAGGCGTAGGTGGTCAGCACCAGGTCCTGCTCGCCGATGCGGTCGAAGTCTTCCTGGCGCTTCGGCCCTTGCAAGATGACCACCCGCAGCGTTGGCGCAAAGCGCTCGGCCTCGCGCTTCCAGTTGAACATCAGGCTGGTTGGAGCAATCACCAAGCTCGGGCGATCCGCCCGGCCAGCCGCCTTTTCAATCAGCAGATGCGCCAAGGCCTGGATGGTCTTGCCCAAGCCCATATCGTCGGCAAGCACCCCGCCGAGCTCGAAGTCGCGCAGGAACTGCATCCAGCTCAGCCCATCCTGCTGATAAGGGCGCAGCTCGGCCTTCAGCTCAGACGGTGGAGCGACCGGCTCGACGCCCTCGAAGTCACGGATTCGCTTACCCCAGGCGCGGGCTTGCTCGGCACCCTGCCAGCGCAGGTTGGGTGCCTGCTCCTCGAGCTCAGCAAGCTCGGCAGCCTGGAGCCGAGACAGCCGCATCCGGCCATCACCCTGCAGCCGCGCCATCGGGTCGTAGAGCTCGATTAGGGTGGAGAGGATCGGCTTCAGCCGTTCGGCCGGAAAGAAGATATAGCGCCCGTCATCGAGACGCAGACTGAAGCGGGTGTCGTCAGCGAGTGCATTGAGCGTCTGCGGTGACAGGTCCGCATCCGAATTTTGGATCAGGTTCAACAAGATTGGCAGCAGATCGAGACGCTGGCCATCGACATCAACACCCAGACTTAGGTCCAGCCAACGACCGCCAGCGCCTTCCTCGATATCCAGATCCCAATCGCCGATGCGACCGACCGGAAAGCGAAAGCTGGGATCGACCTCGATGCGCCAACCCGCGTGCTCGAGCACCGGCAGGTCCCGATCCATGAACGCCAACCAGGCCTCAACCCGCGGTGGGCCAAAGGGCACACCCACCTGGTCAGAGGTATCGACCTTCTGCTCGAGCCCGAGATCCGTCAGCCGCTTCAGCGCCGCCCGCTCCGCATTGGGTAGACGATCGCACTCGATCACAACGCCTTCCTTGATATGGGCGACCTGATCACTGGTGTCACGCGGATCGACCATCGCCCCGGCATAGTCGAAATTGAGACGGGCCTCGTCCTCCCACTGAGGCTCCGCCGAAGCACCCCAGGCCCAGGCCGAATAGGCTGAAACCCCTGGAACCTCTCGGCTTAGGAGCCGCAGACAGGGCGTTGGCGCATCGAGGCTGACCTGGCGATGCTGGGGGCGCGGTGGAGGCGGCAGCTTGAGCCCCTTGAGCCGCGTGCGCGTCGCCTGCTCGAAGTCATCGAGGCCGGCCAATGGGATGGCCGGCGCGCGCGCCAAGGCGGTCGCTTGGCGCTCATCGAATGAGGTCTCGATCGGGCCACATTCCCCGGAGCGCTCGTCCAAGTACCAGGGTGGACTCAGCGGCAACAGCAGGATTCCCTCGCGCTCGGTATCGAACTCCAAGTGGAGCTGCGAATCCTCGCCCCAGCGCCAAGTCAGCTCGCCTGCCACCGGCTCGCCCCGGGTCAGGCGCGGCCCATCCTTATCCCGCCAATGGCCGCGACCGGAGCGCAGCAGGGCCTCGAGCAGCTCAATGCCGAGATCATCGCCGAGGATGGCGCCGCCGAATTCCCCCGTCTGGGGCTGCGCCGCGGCGAGCGCGATGATGCGTCGATCCTCTGCGCGAATGAAACGTCCCTTCGAGTGGGCGCGCAGATTGAACGAGACCGGCTTGCCGTAACCGCCGCTCTTCAACCTCCGCACCTTGACCGCACTCAGTTGCACCTTGGCGTGCGAGACCCCAAGCGCCTGCAGTCTGAGCAGATAGAGCAGCCATTGCCGTTCGTCCTCGTCGACATCGATCTGCTCGGTCTCATAGAGCCAGCTGCTCACCTGAGCTGGCAGCGTCTGGCCGGGCGGTGCGGGACGCAGACGACGCGGCAGCGGCCGATCGACCGCTCCGTCAATCTGCGCGCCAACCGCCAACAAGACGGCGGCCACATGCTTGCAGTTCCAGCCCACAGGGCAGGAGCAATGTCCGCGGATATCGACCCGTTGCTTGGCGCCATCGTCAACCTGCACCACGACCTGGTAGACACGCCCCCCAGACCCACGCACCCGACCGGAGATCACGCCCTTGTCGGGGCGTTGATCCACGCTGAGGACATGGCCGTCTTCGAGGTAGCGCCGACCCCGATCCACATAGAGGGGCGGCAGCAAATGCTCGAGCTGGGATTCGTCGAAGATCATGATGTTGTTGGGGTCACCCGGGGTACGGTCAGGAAGGCGGATGGATCGACCAGCGATGGATCGGCCGGCACGACGATAGGCGCGGCGAAGGTATCCTTGCGTTGAGCAAACCCTTAATACTAACGTGCTGACCCCAGAGAGCCCAAGATGCAGTCCCGCGGCGGCTTGGCGTCGCGATCCGAGATCGAGCCGCATCCAGTTAGAGACCCACGCCAGGACATCGACGATTGAGTGAGCAGACGACAACGGAACAGGAGCAGATCGCCGGGCACACCCCGATGATCCAGCAGTACCTCCGGATCAAGGCCGAGTATCCGGGCATGCTGCTGTTCTATCGCATGGGCGATTTCTACGAGCTCTTCTTCGAGGACGCCGAGCGCGCGGCCCGGCTGCTCGATATCACGCTGACCAAGCGCGGGCAATCGGCCGGTCGGCCGATCCCCATGGCCGGCGTCCCCTATCATGCTGCCGAAGGCTATCTGGCGCGCTTGGTGCGCCTGGGCGTCTCGGTCGCGATCTGTGAGCAAAAGGCTGATCCGGCCAAGACCAAAGGGCCGGTCGAGCGCGAGGTGGTCAGGATCGTCACGCCCGGCACACTCACCGACGAAGCACTGCTCGAGGAGCGACAAGAGAATCTGATTTGCGCGCTGGCCGAGTCCGGGTCCGGCGCCGGGAGTGATGAAGCGCAGGTTGGACTTGCGGTGCTGGAGCTGGCGAGCGGGCGTTTCTCGGTGCTTGAGCTCCGGGGGCTTGAGGCGCTGGCAGCTGAGCTCGAGCGACTACGCCCCGCCGAGCTGTTGCTGAGCGAGACGAGCCAGCTGGCAGACCAGCTCAGCGAGTCGCTGGCCAGCGGCATGACCCGTCGCGCACCCTGGCACTTCGATGCTGATAGCGGTGAGCGCCTGCTCTGCCAGCAGTTCGGCACCCAGGACTTGAACGGCTTTGGCTGCGCCGGACTGAGCCTTGCGATTGGCGCTGCCGGCTGTCTGCTCCAGTATGTCAAGGAGACCCAGCGCGTCGCCCTGCCCCACCTGCGCAGCCTGCGCACCGAGACTCGGGATGATGCGCTGATCCTGGATGCCGCAACCCGACGCAACCTGGAGCTCACACGCTCGCTCGGCGCAGGCTTGGGCCTCGGTCGCGGCGGCAGCGCCGACGATCAGCATACGTTGGCCGGCATCATGGATCGCACCGCGACCACGATGGGCGCCCGCCTGCTGCGGCGCTGGATCAGTCGGCCGCTGCGCGATCGGGTTGCGGTCAACGAGCGACATCAGGCTATCGAGGCCTTATTGCGCTCTGGTGCCTTCGAGCCGCTGCGCGAGGAGCTGGCGGCGATCGGTGATCTGGAGCGCATCCTGGCCCGGGTTGCGCTGGGCTCCGCACGCCCCCGGGATCTGGCGGCCTTGCGCGACGCGCTGGCGCGCCTGCCGACATTGCATGGCGATCTGGGTATGACCGAGAGTCATCGGCTCGGGCAGCTCGATGCCGAAATGGGCGAGCATCCCGAGCTGCTTGGCCTGTTGCAGCGCGCCCTGATCGATCAGCCGCCGATGCTGATTCGCGACGGCGGCGTGATTGCCAAGGGCTATGATGCCGAGCTCGATGAGCTTCGCGAGCTGGCCGAGCATGGCGATCAGTTTCTGATCGATCTCGAGCAACGAGAGCGGGCTCGTACCGGCATCAGCACACTCAAGGTCGGTTACAACCGGGTGCATGGCTACTACATCGAGATCGGCCGCAGCCACGCCGAGCGCGTGCCCGATGATTATCAGCGCCGCCAGACCCTGAAAGGCACGGAGCGCTATATCACACCCGAGCTGAAGCGTTTCGAGGAGCGGGTGCTGAGCGCTCGCGAGCGCTCACTGGCCCGCGAGAAGCTGCTCTATGATGCACTGATCGAGCAGCTCCAGGCCGAACTGGCGCCGTTGCAGAGGAGCGCGGCGGCGATCGCCGAGCTCGACGTGCTCTGCAACCTGGCCGAGCGCGCCGAGCGGTTGCATTGGAGCCGGCCGGAGCTGCGCGACGCGCCCGGCATCTGGATCGAGGATGGTCGCCACCCGGTCGTCGAGCAGGTCCGTGCCGAGCCGTTCGTGCCCAATGGCCTCAGCCTCGACGATGCGCAGCGGATGTTGGTGATCACCGGCCCGAACATGGGCGGCAAATCGACCTTCATGCGTCAGGTCGCCTTGATCGTCGTGATGGCCTATGCCGGTAGCTTCGTGCCCGCGCGCAGCGCCGAGCTTGGCCCCATCGATCGCATCTTCTCGCGCATCGGCGCCGCCGACGATCTGGCCCGTGGTCGCTCCACCTTCATGGTCGAGATGGAGGAGACCGCCAACATCCTCAACAACGCCACCGCCAACAGCCTGGTGCTGATGGACGAGATCGGCCGCGGCACCAGCACCTTCGATGGCCTCTCGCTAGCCTGGGCCTGCGCCGAGGCGCTCGCCGATCAACTGCGCGCCTTCACCCTCTTCGCTACCCACTACTTCGAGCTGACCGCGCTGCCCGAGCGCCATGCGAACGTGCGCAACGTGCATCTGGACGCGGTCGAGCATGGTGAGCGAATCGTCTTTCTGCACAGTCTGCGCGAGGGGCCGGCCAGCCAAAGCTATGGCCTGCAAGTCGCCGCGCTGGCCGGGGTTCCGACCGCGGTGATCACTCGTGCACGCGAGCATTTGCGGCGGCTCGAAGAACAATCGGTGGCGCAGGATCAGGGAGTCACTCAGCTGTCATTGTTCCCGGCCGAGCCCTCAGCACCAGCTGCGGCGAGGGCTTCGCCAGCGCAGGTCCAGGCGCCCAGTGAGAGACCGGGTGCGACACCAGTTGCGACACCAGAGCCGCCAATGATCCGCGAGTCGCCACCCAGCCCAGCACTCGAGGCACTGCGCCAGCTCGATCCCGATGAGCTCAGCCCACGCAAGGCGCTGGAGACGCTCTATCGGTTACAAGAATTGGATGCCGGTCCGGACTGAGCTTCACCTAGCAAGGCGCCATCAAACCAGACCAAGGCGCCTGCAGACAGACCGAACGAGACAGGCGAGACAGGCGACTTAGTCGTTCGCCTCGCCCTACAGGATCGGCTCGCTGAACGAGCGCATTCGATAGCGAATGCGAATCTGCCCCGTGTCGGTTCGGCTGGCATGGATGGGATAGCCTGAGTTATCGAGGATGGTCGTGACGAGCGCCGAGACGATTTCCTCGGGCTGGGTATCAGGTTGCACACGCCTTTGCGCTAAGCGCTTGCGCACATGCTCGAGCAAGGAAGGATCGATCTCGAGCGTCAGGGTCTCAGGCGGCCTGGGTGGGGCGTTCATGTCTTGCCAGCCACGCTGCTCAACGTTCCTCCGCCGAGCTGCCCTCGATCGGCGTGATCGGCTCGACGCGACCGCCGAGCTGCTCGGCCAAGAACTGCTCGATACGGGCGTTGGCATCGAGCCGGTTCTCAGGCCGCGCAAAGCCGTGGCCTTCGTCCGGAAAGACGATGTAGGTGACGGGCAGGTCCTTTGCGCGCATCGCAGCGACGATCTGGTCGGCTTCGGCGATCTTCACGCGCGGATCATTGGCGCCTTGCAGCACCAGCAGCGGTGCCTCGATCTTCTCGGCATGAAACAGCGGAGAGATGCGTCGGTTGAGCGCGGCGTCGTTCTCGACATCGCCAACGCGCTTGATCAACTGCTTCTTCATCGGCGCCCAATAGGGTGGCACCGATTGGAACAAGGTCTCGATGTTCGAGGGCCCGACGATATCGACCCCGCAAGCGTAAAGCTCAGGCGTGAATGCCAGCCCCGCTAAGGTCGCGTAGCCGCCATAGGAGCCACCATAGATACAGACACGCTCGGGATCGGCGATGCCCCGAGCGATCGCCCATCGCACGGCATCGGTGAGATCATGCTGCATGGCGCCAACGCCCCACTCCTCATTGCCGGCGTTCAAGAAGGCCTTGCCGAACCCGATCGAGCCGCGGAAGTTGACCTGCAGCACCGCATAGCCCCGATTCGCAAGCCATTGCGCCTGCGCGTTATAGCCCCAGTCGTCCCGCGCCCAGGGACCGCCGTGCACCATCAACACCAGCGGCAGCGGCTTGCGCTTGGCCCCAATTGGCAGGGTCAGATAGGACGGTAGGGTCAGACCATCGCGGGCCTGGATCTCGAGCGGCTGCATCTTCGTCAGCTCGTATTCAGCCAGCTCGGGCCGAGTAACGAATAGCGCCTCGACCTTACGCGGCTTGTGCTCATCGGGACGATCGTAGAGGTAGTATGTCGCCGGCCCATCATCGGGCTGATCAACGAACACCCAGCGATCATCGGCACGGGTGCGACTCACAACAGAGACGGTGCCGTCGGCGACCTCGTCCAAACAGGCGAGGTCACTCGCAATGCTGGGGTCGATTACCGTCCATTGCGGTTTCAGGTAATCGAACTCGACAGCCTGTATCCGATGCTCGGTCGGATGCATGATCACCGAGCCAACATCAGCCTTTGCATCCCTGGCAAGCTCAGTGCTGACTTGACCGGTCTTCACATCGATGGCGAGCAGACGCGTGGTATCGGAGGCAAGCGAGCTGGTGACGAAGAGCTGATCGCCCTGCTCGTTGAAGGCTAAGGCACCGCCGTTCTCACCGAAGGGGAAACGCAGCAACTCGCGCCAGGGCTGATCCTCGGCGTCGCGCACGCGAATGCTGTCATCGCCGGTTTCCGGGTCGGAGGCCTCCGCGCCGCGGATACGAAAGTCGGCATCGGTCAGCCAGTTGAGCACATTACCCGGATTCTCGGTATCCAGCTCGACCTCACCGCTATCGAGCTGAATCCGGTACATGTCGAAGACGCTAGGATCGCGCTTGTTGAGCCCGACCAATACCTCGCCGGGATGCTCAGGGTCTGTCATCAGGTTCTGTGCACGCACACCGTCGAAGGGTGTGAGGTCGCGGGCCTCGCTGCCATCCAGCGGCGCGGCATAGAGATGCCAGTTCTCATCGCCACCCTCGTCCTGCACATAGAGGATGCGCGAGCCGTCCTCGGTCCAGCCGTAGCTGCGGATACCACGCTGCTGATCATGGGTGATCTGTCGCGCCTCTTCGCTGCGGTCGGCGGGCTGCACCCAGACATTGAGCACGCCATCTGTAGAGGGCGCGAGCCAGCTCAGATGACGACCATCTGGCGAGAGCCGGGCTTGCGCGCGGGTCGGATTGCCAAACAGTACCTCGCGGGGTATCAGGGCTGGCGGCGCCGTGGCAGCGGCGTCTACAACAGTAGACTCGCCTTCGGAATCAATGGCCTGACTAGACATCATGCTACTCATGAGGAGGAAAGGGGCGGTCCACAGGGCGAGGCGTCGAGCGCTCATCCGTCGGCGTCAGGTTGCTGCTGGCGATCCTGCCGCGCCTTTTCGATCAATCCGTCGGCGATCTCAAGCAGATCGGCCTTGGTCTTTGCTCCCTTGCTCAACACAACATAACGTCCGTCAACGATGATCATCGGCACCGAGTCGACCTGAAACCGCGCAGCCAAGGTGTTGGCTCGAGCCAAGGCGGCCTCAACCGCGAAGCTATCGAATAGCTTGGCGAAGGTCTCGCGATCGACATCATGCTCAGCAACCCAGTCGAGCACCCGACTCTCGGTGTACAGATTGACGCGCTCCTTGGTGACAGCGTCGAAGACCTTCTGGTCTAACCGCTCGAGCTGATCGGCGAAATCCAGCGCAAAGTAGAGTCGCGCCAAGGTCTCCCATGCGGCCCGACCGAAGGTGACTGGCACGCGCTCAAAGCTGACGTCGCTCGGTAGACGGGTCTTCCAGTCTTCAATGAGCGGGTTGAGGTCGCCGCAGTGCGGACAGCCATAGGAGAAGAATTCCAGGACCTCGATCTTGTCTCCATCGCTCTCGGGCTGTTGACCGCTCACGGCCCGCCAGTCTCGCCCCTGGACCAGCTCGGCGTCCGCCATCACGGGTAGGCAGACAACGGTCAGACAGGCAAACAGGAAAAGGCTGAGTCGGCGCCGAATCGCATCCATCATCAGATCTCCAGTGAAGGCTCTTGAGATCGTCCGACCTGGCGGCCGGACAACAGGCGCGCAGTGCTGAAGGGCGTTATCAGTGATCTCAGCAAGCTGCACGAATGACTAGGGTCTGGTCAGAGGCTCGCCAAGGAGGCTCGAGCCAGTTGCGATTACTGCTCGAGAACCTGTGCCAGCCGCTTGGGCTCGACAAAGCCCGGCACCAGCTGTCCGTTCTCGAGGATGATGGCCGGTGTGCCACGAATCCCCATCAGCTCGCCGAGCTCCATGTGGCGCTGGACCGGATTGTCACAGGTCTTGCTCGGAATCGAGTTGCCGTTCTTGGCCTCGGTCATGGCTTGGTGCTGATCGTCCGCACACCAGACCGAGACGGCCTTCTCGTAAGACGGCGTATCAATGCCACTGCGCGGATAGAACAGGTAGCGCACGCTGATGCCCTCCTCGGCATAGCCCTCGACCTGTTGGTGAAGCTTGCGGCAGTAGCCGCAGTCGATGTCGGTAAAGACCGTGATCTCATGCTCGGCGTCCGGCGCCTCGAAGACGATCATCTGATCCTCGCCCATGGCCTCGATCGCCCGCTGACGGGCCTCATTCTGGGCCTTTTCCGCGAGATTCTCGCGGGTTTCGAGATCGACGATAGCGCCATCGATCAAGTAGCGACCGTCACCGGTCATGTACATGACTTGAGGGCCGATCTCGACTTGGAACAGGCCATCGATCGGGGTTGGCTGCACGCTGGTCGGCTTTTCGTTCGGCAGCACCTTCGCTAGGGCTGCGCGACTCGTCTGTGCCTCGCTGGCACTCACTGTGGTGCCGACGGCAAGCAGCGCTGCAGCGGCCATGGCGAGGCTGACGGCCCCGATCTGAAAACGTCGTGTCATGCTGTTTTCCTCGTTCGCTGGGATGATTTCAATGCGTAAAAGCCGCGCAACATAGAGCATGCAGAGGACCAGGTCCACTGTTGCCGGGTTACGATCCGTTTAGACCGGCAGTCGCATCCTGCAACGCTACTTGGTACTGCTTGGCCTAGGCACGCGGGTGATGCTTGGCGTGCAATTGCTTGAGACGCTCACGCGCGACGTGGGTGTAGATTTGAGTGGTCGAGAGATCGCTATGTCCGAGCAACATCTGTACGACGCGCAGATCGGCCCCATGGTTCAACAGATGTGTCGCAAAGGCATGTCGTAGCGTATGCGGCGACAGAGGTTTGACGATACCCGCTAGGGCTGCATAACGCTTGATCAGCTGCCAAAAGGCCTGCCGCGTCATGCAATCGCTGCGCAGGGTCGGGAACAGATAGTCGCAGCTGCGATTGCCCAGCAGCAGCGCCCTCGGTCCCCTCGCATAGTTGGCCAGCCACTCGGTCGCCTCCTCGCCAAGCGGGACCAGACGCTCCTTGTCACCTTTACCGGTAATGCGCACCACGCCTTGGGTCAAGCTAACGGCGTCGGGTCTCAGCGTCACCAGCTCCGTGACGCGCAAGCCGCTGGCGTAGAGCACCTCCAACATGGTCCGATCGCGATGGCCGCGTGGATCATCGGCATCGGGAGCCGCCAGCAGCGCCTCGACATCGGCCTCGGTCAGGGTCTTGGGCAATGGCCGGCCCAACTGCGGCGCATCGATGCGCTCGCTGGGGTCGACGGGAATCGCTCCTTGGCGCCGTAGATGGCCATAAAACTGCCGCAGGCATGAGAGCACGCGCGCCGATGAGCGAGGTTTGCGTCCCTGCTGCGCAAGCACCGCCAGATAGTCGAGCAGATCAACACGCTCGGCCTGCACCAAGCCATGCTGCCGCTCCCGAGCGAGCCAGCGGTGAAAGGCTCGCAGGTCCGATTGATAAGCAGACAGCGTATTCGCGCTGAGCCCTCGCTCCATCCAGACAGCATCGGCAAAGGCCTCGATCGCCCGAAGACCAGCCTGCTCGGCTGCACTCATGCCCGCGCCAGAGGGGCGGTTCATCTCCCCCCTCATCTGGGCTCTAGGCTGCTCCCGACGTTTGGGCCCAGTCGCACCGTTGGCCTGGCTCCCAGTCTGAGCCTGTCCTGCATCAGTTGCCTTCGGCCGCTTCATTGTGCGCGCCTGGCCGCGAAGAGGCCGTCCGGTACAGGCGGTCCTGAGTGCAATGCGGCCTCGTGATCGAGCAGCCAGCGCTTGATCTCAATGAGCCGTCCGCTCCGATCACCAGCAAAGCCGCCCAGCCCCCTGGAGGCAATGACCCGATGACAGGGCACGCATAGCGGCACGGGGTTCGCGCGGCAGGCATTACCGACAGCTCGCGCTGAGCTCTGTAGCTGCTTGGCAAGCGAGCCGTAGGTCCGATGGCTGCCTGCAGGGATGGCCGCGATCAGCGCCCAGACGCTGCGCTGAAAGCTGGTGCCAGCAGGCTCGAGGCCGCAGCGAATTCGATGCCTGGGATCGGCAAAATAGGCCTCCAGCTCCGCGCGCAGCCAGGCTGGCGTCTCGGGTTTCGACCGCGCTTGCGCATGCGATGCTGCTTGATCGAGCTCGGGGGCCGATTGATGCGCCGATTCGGAAGCCAGATCAGGGGCCAGCAGCACCCGCGACAACTGTTGGCCCTGCCACGAGACGCCGATCATTCCGAAGGGGGTTGCAAGCTCACTGTAATTCATCACGCCGAACCCGCTAAGCTAGGGGAATGACCAGTATCGATCAGACCTCACCAATGGCCAAGCCTTCCACAGCAATCGATGCCTTCTGGGAGCGCATTCCACTCGATCAGCTATCCGCCGCGCAGTGGGAATCGCTCTGTGACGGTTGCGCAAAGTGCTGCGTGACCAAGTACGAGGACGAGGACACCGGCGCGATTCACTACACCGATGTGGCCTGCCACCTCTTGAACCAGGAGCTGTGTCAGTGCAGCGATTATCCAAACCGCTCCGAGCGCGTGCCAGACTGCGTCACGCTCACACCCGAGACCCTAGCAGAGCCCTACTGGCTGCCAGAGACCTGCGCCTATCGACTCGTTGCCGAGGGTAAGCCATTACCAGACTGGCATCCCCTGGTATGCGCTGACCGCGATGCAGTGCACCATCTCGGCCAGAGTGTTCGCGGCCGCGTGGAATCCGAGACCACCGCTGGCGATCCTCTAATGCGTCTCGTCACCTGGATTCGATGAGGAACAAGCCCCATGCGCTCACTGGTATTAGCCTCAACCTCGCCGTTTCGACAAGAGCTCCTCAGCCGTCTGGGCCTGGATTTCGCCACAGCTGCGCCGGATTGTGACGAGACGCGTCTGGCCGATGAGCCACCCTTGACCCTGGTTCAGCGACTTGCCGAAGCCAAGGCGCGGGCAGTGGTATCGCAGTTTCCAGATGCGCTGATCATCGGCTCTGATCAGGTCGCCTGTCTCGATAATCAGGTGCTCGGCAAGCCCGGCACGCGCGAACGCGCGTTTGCTCAGCTTCGCCAAGCCTCCGGACGCAGTGTGCTGTTCGCGACTGGGCTGTGCCTGTACGACGCGCGCAATGATCATGCCCAGGTCTGTTATGAGCCCTATCAGGTGCATTTCCGCGCCCTGTCAGATCCGGAGATTGCCGGTTATCTCGATCGTGAGCAGCCCTTCGGCTGTGCCGGAAGCTTTAAGTCGGAGGGGCTTGGTGTCGCGCTGTTCGAGCGACTCGAGGGTGTCGATCCCACGAGTCTGATCGGGCTGCCGTTGATTCGGCTCTGCGAGCTGCTGCGTGGCGCGGGCGTTGATCCTCTGCGCGGCTGAGCGTTGCAGGCGAAGCGTTCCAGATCGGTCGAACCTGATCGGGGCTCTGATCGGGACCCTCCGGGAGGGCCTATCTCAGGCTCGGCGTCCCGGCACTGGTGAGCTCAGCGAGTGCCGTCGCAAAGCTGGCTCCGACGCGCTCTGCGACGCGCTCCCAGATCTCGCGCTCCTGGGTATAGTCGATGAGCGTCTCGGCGCCCACGATCTCTCGAGCCACATAGGATGGGCTACCAAGGCCGTCGCTGAGGCCCAGCTCGACGCTCTCCGCGCCGGTCCAAAACAGACCGCTGAACAGCTCATCACCGCCCTTGAGGCGGTCGCCGCGCCCCTCTTTCACCGCAGCGATGAATTGCCCATGCAGCGTGTCCAGCAGCCCTTGGATGAAGGTGCGGTCCCAATCATCGAAGCTCGAGAAGGGGTCCAGGATGCCCTTGTGCTCGCCAGCGGTGATCAAACGCCGTTGAATGCCAAGCTCATCGAGTGCGCGCTGGAAACCAAAACTATCCAGCCGCACGCCGATGGAGCCGATCAGCGTTGCCTGATCGACATAGATGGCGTTGGCCGCACTCGCGATGTAATAGGCACCCGAGGTGCAGAGATCAGCGGCAACCGCGTACACCGGCTTATCCGCACTCTTCTCGCGCAACCGTCGGATCTCGTCGAAGACATAGCCCGACTGTACCGGGCTTCCGCCAGGACTGTTGATGCGCAGAATCACGGCTTTTGCATGATCGGCCTCGAAGGCCTTACGCAGCCCCTCGATGATCCGCTCTGCGCTGGCGCTTGTCTCATCTGCGATCAGTCCTTCCACCTCGATCAGCGCCGTATGCTCGCCGGTAGAGCCAATCGAATCGCTGACGCCGTTCACAATCAATGTCACCGAGAGCAGTATCAGGTAGGCGAGCAGACCCGCCTTCAGCAGCAGCCCCCATCGCCTTGAGCGGCGTTGATTGCGGAGAAACTCCGCCGCCATCCGATTGATCAGGGCGCGCTCCCAGTGCGGATCATCGGTGGCGGGCATCTGTGCGCTGTCCTTGAGATCGCCGCCCCATAAGCGGCTGATCCATGTGGGTAACTTCATACCAGGGCTCCGAAATCGATCAGGGTGAGGATGGTCAACGCAGCAGCCAATCGGCAAGCACGGCCATGGACGGCGCGCAGGCCAGGGGCTTGTGCTCGAGCAGGCGCTCGAGCGGCTGGGTGCCATAGCCGACGGCCAGTGCGCTCACCCCCGCATTCTGGGCCATCAGAAGATCGTAATCGGTATCACCAATCATGAGGGTATTCGCCGGTCGGACGCCGAGCTCGTCCATCAGCTCGATCAGCATCCGAGGATGGGGCTTGGGTGCACTTTCCTCCGCACATCGGGTCGCGTGAAACCAGGCGCGCAGCCCGGTCTGGTCGAGTGCCTGATCCAGTCCTCGTCGGCTCTTGCCGGTCGCGACCGCCAGCAGCTGCCCGCGCTGATGCAGGGCTTCAACCAGTGCCTGAGCGCCGTCGAACAGCGGCGTCGGTGTCGCATTCGCAATCAGATAATGATGACGGTAACGGGCAATCAGCTCGGGCAGTCTCTCCTGAGCACAGCTCCCCAGCAGGCGCGAGATGGCCTCGTCGAGACCAAGCCCGATCACCTCGCGGACGGCATCTGATGGCGGCGGCTCACAGCCGACCTCAGTGAACGCCGCTTGCATGCTCGCGACGATGCGGGCCTCGGAGTCCATCAGGGTTCCGTCCCAATCAAAGACGACAAGCTCGATGGCTTGAAGCTGGGGACCATCATTGTGCTTCAATCCAAGTATCCTCCTCGAGTCTCATCAATACCACCTCCAAGGCCTCAGGCAGTGGCGCCGTCACCTGTACTTGCGGCCCATCGTCCCGCGCTCGGAAGCTCAGGGTCGCCGCATGCAAAAACAAGCGTTTTAATCCAACCCGCTTCAAGCGCTCATTGTCCGCAGGATCACCGTACTTCGGATCACCTGCAACGGCAGCACCGAGGTGTGCCGCATGCACCCGAATCTGATGGGTACGACCGGTATCCAGCTTGGCCTCCACCAAGGTGAAGGGTCCGAGGTTGCGCTGCTTGCGGAACCAGGTCCGCGATGGCTTTCCCGCCGCAGTGTCCACCCGGACGACCCGCTCACCGCCGCGCACGCGGTTGGTGCTCAGCGCAGCGGTCACCTCAAGCTCAGCTCGCGTCAGCCGTCCGCACAAGAGCGCGAGATAACGCTTATCGACCTCGCCGTCTCGAAGCAGTGCATGGAGTCGACGCAATGCACTGCGGCGCTTGCTAATCAATAGACACCCAGAGGTGTCACGGTCGAGCCGGTGGACCAGCTCAAGCTCCGCCCCAGGGCGCATTGCACGCAGGGTTTCGATCACACCCAGATTGATCCCGCTCCCACCGTGTACCGCTAGACCCGCGGGCTTATTGATCACCAGGACGCGATCATCCTCGTACAGCAGCGCATCGGCAAGACGCTCCCGAAGCTGCGCTGAGGGCGAGACGGTCTCGCCCTGTTCCGGTCGCCGCAGCGGTGGCAGGCGCACCTGATCGCCTGCCGCGAGCCGCTGTGAGGGCCGGGCACGGCCCTTGTTGACGCGAACCTCGCCGCTACGCAGCAGGCGATAGACCCGGCTGCGGGGCACGCCTTTCAATCGCGCGAGGAGGAAATTGTCGATGCGCTGGCCAGCCGCATCCGCGCTGACCTGAACCCATTCAACGACCGGACGCGACTGGCTTGGCTGTTGATGCTCAAGCTTAGGCCCAGCATTCTGCGGCTGCTTGGATGAGGAATTCTGGCTCAATTGCCGGTACCGGGAAAGCTTGCTAGCATTCAATGCTTGTGCTGTGTAGGAAGGTGCGTGCTCGTGCCATTCGCAAGGGCGAGGAGCAGCACAAGACAGGGTTAGCGCCGGGAGCTGGGGGCTCCGGAGCCCTTTAGGCCAGACCCGCTGCGCAGCCGTTCGGCTGGGCAACAGTATGGCGCATTGCCGAGCCAATTGTGGCATCTGTTATAACGCCTGGTCGCCATTTCCTCCCCTACCGGTTTTCCGAGCATCGGCATCATGCCGATGACTCGACAGGGTCCTTGGCGCAGCGCGCAAGGCACCAAAGGTTAATGACAGCGCGTGCCCAAGGCATACCGCGGGTTTCAGAACGGGCTTGTTCAGCGCGACCATCGCGCGGGCAGGCCGCCCAGGGTACCCTGGGCGCGGCGGCACATGAAGCCGCTCGCGCGCGCGCCACTGCGAGGCTTCTCAGCGGTGGAGCGCGCCTCGCGCCAAGGCGAGAGAATCGAATAACGATGAAAAGAATGCTGATCAACGCAACTCAGCCTGAGGAGTTGCGGGTGGCCATCGTCGACGGCCAACAACTCTACAACCTCGATATCGAAAGTCCAGGACGCGAGCAAAAGAAGGCCAACGTCTACAAGGGCACCATCACGCGGGTCGAGCCAAGCCTCGAGGCTGCCTTCGTCGACTACGGCTCCGAACGCCATGGATTCCTGCCGCTCAAGGAGATTGCACGCAGCTACTTCCGGCAAGACGAACCAAAGCCTGGAGCCCGCGCCAACATCAAGGAGCTGATCAAGGAAGGTCAGCAGGTGATGGTGCAGATCGATAAAGAGGAGCGCGGCAACAAGGGCGCAGCGCTGACCACCTTCATCTCCCTGGCCGGGCGCTACCTGGTGCTGATGCCAAACAACCCGCGTGCCGGAGGCGTCTCTAGACGCATCGAAGGGAGCGACCGTTCGGAGCTGCGCGAGGTGCTAAGCCAGCTCGAGCTGCCTGAGGACATGGGCCTGATCGTGCGCACCGCTGGCGTCGGCAAGAACGTCGAAGAACTGCAGTGGGACCTCAACTACCTGCTCCAGCTCTGGGATGCGATCAAGACCTCCGGCGAGGAGCGCAAGGCCCCCTTCCTGATCTACCAGGAAAGCGACGTCATCATCCGCTCGATGCGCGACCACCTGCGCGCCGATATCGGCGAGATCGTCGTCGACGACTCCAAGGTCTACGAGAAGGCAGAGGCGTTCATGCGTCAGGTGATGCCGCAGAACCTAAAGAAGCTCCGGCTGTACCTTGACGAGGTGCCGCTGTTTACCCGCTATCAGATCGAGAGTCAGATCGAGTCGGTCTTCCAGCGTGAAGTGCGGTTGCCCTCAGGCGGTTCCTTGGTCATCGATCAAGGCGAGGCACTGACCTCGATCGACATCAACTCGGCACGCGCGACCAAGGGCGCCGATATCGAGGAGACGGCGCTCAATACCAATCTGGAGGCGGCCGACGAGATCGCTCGCCAACTGCGCCTGCGCGACCTTGGCGGACTGTTCGTGATCGACTTCATCGACATGAGCCCGGCGAAGAATCAGCGCGAGGTCGAGAACCGTCTGCGCGACGCCCTCAAGCACGACCGCGCCCGGGTCCAGGTCGCGCGCATCTCAAGGTTCGGATTGCTGGAGATGTCACGTCAGCGCCTGCGACCATCGCTGGGCGAATCCAGTCAACTGGTCTGTCCGCGCTGCAAGGGTCAAGGGACGATCCGCGGCGTCGAATCGCTGGCGCTCTCCGTCCTTCGCATCGTCGAAGAAGAGGCGATGAAAGACCGCACGGCGCGCATCATCGCGCAGCTGCCGGTGGAGGTCGCGACCTTCCTGTTGAACGAGAAGCGGCGCCAAATCCTGCAGATCGAGGAGCGCCAGAAGGTCGACGTGGTGCTGATCCCGAACCGCCACATGGACACCCCCGAGTTCGAGATCGAGCGTATTCGCGCCCAGGATACCGAGCGTCTCGCTGATAACGAGATGAGCTACGACCTGGCCTCACAGCCAGTGCATGCCGAGCCGGCCTTCGCGCGGCCGCATGTGATTCCCCGCCCGGAGGAGCCAGCGGTCAAGGCCCTAGCCCCGTCGATGCCGGCACCGCAACGGAGCGACCTGCGTGAGGACGAGCCGTCAATGGAGAGCACGGCCGAGAGTGCGAGCGAGCAAGGCCGACGCACTGAGAGTGTGCTCAAGCGTATCTGGACAACACTGTTCGCGCTCCCCAGCGATGATCCCGGTGGCTCATTGATACCGGGAACGCCTGAGGGGGCAGCGCCGCAGCAGTCGGCAAGTACTGGCCCGCAAGCCGGGCGATCAAACGGACCCGATACCCGAGCGACGGAAACGGACCGCAAGCGTAGCAGCCAAAGCCGTCGCTCCGCCCGGGGCGAACGACGGCCCCGCCATTCGAGCAGTGCCAGCAAGGACCGCAACAACCAAGCCGAGACGACGAGCGGCGCCGAGAACTCCATCTCGGAGACCCATCGCAAGGAGCAGCGCGCGCAGAACGACCAGCGCCAAGGTAGCTCAAACAGCACCGCGTCGGGCGCAGGACAGGCTGCCAGCCAAGGCCCAGAACAAGCGACAGGCCAATCCCGGCGCAGCGGCTCGCGCCGCGGCTCGCGCGGAGGACGTGGCCGGCGCAGCCAGCAGGCAGGCGCCAACACGCAGAGCAGTCCGTCCGCTGAGGGCCAGACGGAGGCCACCGCGGAGGCACAGTCAGCATCATCCCATACAAAGCCATCCACGCAGCCAACCTCTGCGTCTAGGGCGCTAGTCGCAAGCCAATCAAGCTCAGATACCTCGCCCAACGCGGTATCGGCTGCAGGTTCGAGCGAAGCGAGCTACAAGCCTCAGCAGGGCTCGCCAAACGAATCGAGCCCTGCTGATGCCTCGCCCCCAGCTAGCCAAGGCGCCGAGGCGACCAATGGCAACGGCCGCTCGGTTGCGCGCTCAGATGTCAGATCAGGTACCGGCCCAGATGCAGACTCCGATGGGAGTCTGGACTCGGCCGCGGACAATGGCGACGCCAAGCCTTCGAGCCGGTCACGCTCAGGTCGCCGTCGGCGCGGTGGACGCGGTCGTCGGCGGAGCGAGAGCCCAAACGCGAGCGCGGCTAACAACGGTGAGCGACAAGAAGAGCAAGAGCCGGCTGCAAGCAGCAGCAAGACGCCCTCTGCCACTGCTGAGCAACCGAAAGCGCCCGCGGAACGCCATCCTGCAAACGCGGCTGACCACGCGACTGATGGCAAGGCCACTCGCACCAAGCGAGATGCCGGCGATGCAACGGCACCGACCCCATTGGACCCCGTTCAGACCAGCGAGTCGTCGGACAAGCCGACGGCAAAGAGCGCAGAGCAGATGCCGGCGCAGCAGCCTGCTGATCATCCGCACCGCGACACTCAGCCCGAAACCCCGGCTGAAACCCGGCTCGAAAGCCGGCCCGAAACCCAGCCCGCTGCAGAGACTGAGACCAAGCCAACCAAGCCCGCTAGTCCCAGCTCGAGCGCTGCCAATACTCAGGCGGCCAGCACCTCGGATGATCCACAGCGCACGCCATTGCCCTCCACAGGAGGCGCAGTCGAGGTGGATCGTGCCGAGCAAGGGACAAAGAGCGACCTTGAAGCACAACGGTCGACATCGTCCGAACAGTCGACATCGTCCGGGCACTGATCGTGGCACTGTGCTGCATACAAGGTGAGTCGGCAAACAAGCGGCCAGTCACTTCGAATTGGAAGCCGGCTAGGTTAAGATGCCGGGCTGTTGCAAGCCGAGGCCGATCCCGCCTGACATGTTTGAGCTCTTCCTGATCTCGACCAAGCGCTTTATCGGTCTTGTTGGATCGAGTCTCAGCCACTCGCCTGACGGGCAGGCGCCAGTGCGTTGGCGCCGAGTCATCGTCATGCTCGGCTTCTTGCCGGTGTTTGCGCTCGGTCAGGCGCTGCACTGGCTCGGCTTTCTGCTCGATGACCTCTTCTTCCGTGGCTGGCGGCGGGTATCCATCGATGCGCCGGTCTTCGTGCTCGGCGTGCCGCGCAGTGGTACCACCCGGCTGCATCAAGTGCTAGCTCAGGATCAGCAGTTCACGACTTTCCGTACTTGGGAATGTCTGTTCGCGCCATCGGTGACGCAGCGTCTGTTCTTCCTTGGCCTCGCGCGCATCGATCGGACCTTGGGTGCCCCATTTGCCCGCCTGCTGCGCCGGATCGAGCGGCACGTCTTCGCGGGGCTCGATGATGTGCACCCGATGGGACTGACAACCCCAGAAGAGGACTATTTTGCGCTGATGCCCGTCCTCTCCTGCTTCATCCTGGCGCTGCCATTCCCCAATTTCGGGCACATCTGGCGGGTCGGACGATTTGATGCCGACCTCGATGCGACCGAGCGTGAGCGCTTGCTGGATTTCTACGAATCCTGTCTCAAGCGGCACCTCTATGTGCACGGGGCGAACAATGCGCATGGTGCAGGAAAGCGCCTGTTATCAAAGAACGCGGCCTTTGCGCCCTGGGCACAGAGTCTGGCGCAGCGCTTCCCGGATGCCCGCTTCATCGTCAGCCTGCGCGACCCACTCGAGACGGTGCCCTCTCAGCTCAGCTCGATCGGCGCTGGTCTCGCATTCTTCGGCGTGCCAGCCGACAGTGAGCCGGTCCGCCAGCGACTCACCGCCCAGCTCGCCTTCTACTACGAGAATCTGGATCGGCTGCGCGCGCAGCTCCCGGAGGCACAACATGCGGCACTGGGGATGCAAGACCTGCGTGGCGGTCTTGGTAAGACCCTGAGGGGGGTCTACCAACGCTTCCAGCTGCCCATCTCCGCCGACTTCGAGCAGGTGCTCGAGCGCGAAGACGGCCAGGCGCGGCGATACAAGAGCAGCCACCACTACAGCTTGGAGCAGTTTGGCCTGACCTCAGCAATGGTCTGCGCGCTGTTCGCTGCCGCTTACCGCCATCCGGTGCTGGCCTCGGCCGCGATCGCGCAGACGACTGCTCTCGAGGCTCAAACAGCATCATGCTGATCCCCTCTGAGCCCTCGGCGGCAGCGGCACCGGTCCGCGAGCCTGGTCAAGACCTCGCTGCCGGTGCACATGGTCTGCGGGTGGCGATCATCTCCGACGCCGCGCCAGAGCGGAACGGCGTCGGCACCTACTATCGCGATCTGGCCGAGCACTTGAAGGCCGCAGGTGCCAAGATCGAGCTCATCTCGCCCCGCTACCGGGCCGGGCGATGGCACGGCGGCTTGGCCATGCCCATGCCAGGCGATCCAACCCAGCGCTTCCTGATCCCAAGCCCGAAGCTGATCTCGAGCCGACTCAAGCGTCTTGATCCCAACGCCATCGTCATCCCAACCCCTGGCCCTTATGCACTCTTTGGTCTCTTGCTGGCTCGACGCTATCAAGCTCGGCTGGTGGTTGGCTTCCATACCCATTTCGAGCGCCTCGCCGCGCTGAACAATCATTGGCGCCTATTCGGTATCCTGGCGCAGACCTATCTCAACAACTGCCATCGCGCCTTGTTCAAGGCAAGCCATCTGGTCTTGGCCAACTCGGATGAGATGCTTGATGTCGCCCGCTCGATCGGCGCGACCAAGGTTGGCCTGATGGGCACTCCAATCCCGAAGCACTTTCTCGATGTGCCCGTCCGTCCGTTGCGCCCTAGGATCGAGCGGGTCCTGTTCGCCGGTCGCTTGGCCCCTGAGAAGAACCTCGGCGCCGTGATCGAGGCCGCCGAAGCCATGCCGCAGCTACTGTTCCAGATCGCCGGAGACGGGCCACTGCGCGATTGGGTGCAGCAAGAGGCCGCCCGACTCCCCAACCTCGACTACGTCGGTTGGGTGCGGCGTCAGGAGATTCTGCCCCTGATCGATCAGACGGATATCCTGGTGCTGCCGTCGACCATTGAGTCGTTCGGGACCATTGCCCTCGAGGCCATGGCCCGCGGACGTTTGGTGGTGGTGTCCTCGCAGTGCGGCATCCTCAGCTGGGATCAACTCAATCGCGCGCTGTTTCAGATGCGCGAAGAGGAGTCGCTATCCAGCGCATTGACCCGCGTCTGCGCGCTCGACCAAGACGCGCTCGAGCGCAAGGCGGAGCTTGGACGCGCGGCAGCACGCGAGATCAACGACCGCAACCTGCGGCATTGGCTGTCTGTGCTGCGAGACCAAGACCCGCAAGGTCTGGAACAGTATGAAGGCCGTTGAGCGCCTATCCTTGGTCACAGAAGCAACCCTGCCTAAGGCCTTGATCTCAGTGCATGATCTGATGCCTGAGACCTTGCCCGCAGTGCGCAAGACGCTGAATCAACTGGAACGGCATGATCTCGCGCCAGTCACGCTGCTGGTCGTGCCTGGCCGCAACTGGAGCCGCACCGGCATCGAGACCCTTCGCAGCCTAGAGCGTGCCGGCTATGCGCTGGCCGGTCATGGCTGGCAGCACCAGGCCGAGCGAATCAGCGGCATTTACCATCGCCTGCACAGCCTATTCCTGTCGCGGCGGGTCGCCGAGCATCTTGCGCTGGATGAAGCGGGCATCATTACACTTATCAACCGCTGCCACGCCTGGTTTGGCGAGCAGGGACTGAAGCCACCCGCACTCTATGTTCCGCCAGCCTGGGCGATGGGCCGCATTTCGCTGACACGGCTGCGCGAAGCCTGTCCATTCTCATTCTACGAACGCTTCTACGGCGTCATCGATAGCGCATCAGAGCAGGTCTACTCCTTACCACTGCTCGGTTACGAAGCAGACAACGCCCTGCGCACAGCGGTGTTACGAGTCTGGAATCATTGGAACTGGCGCCAAGCCCAACGCAAGCATCGGCCGATTCGGATCGGCATCCACCCGCAAGACATCGAGCTGGGGCTCGCTGACCTGCTCCGACGCGACCTCTCGCGCTCGATCAAGCCGATCGCCTATGAGCAACTGACCGATTGAGCAGCACCGATTGACCTGCAGCGATTAAGCAGGTCCGAGGCGCTCGCGCCGAATCGCTTCCAGCAGCCCGCGCGCAGCCTCATCGACCATGTCGAACACTGCCTCGAAGCCATTGGAACCGCCATAGTAGGGATCAGGAACCTCTCGGACCTGCAAATGTGGCGCGTAGTCCATGAACAGTCGCAGCCGCTGTTCGGAGCCCGACGGACAGAGCACCGACAAGGCGCGGTAGTTGTCCTCGTCCATCGCCAGCACATAATCGAACTGCTCAAAATCCTCGGCGAGTGCCCGTCGGGCACGCTGTCGCGAGAGATCGATCCCGCGCCGCTGCGCGGTCTCCCGCGCCCGCGGATCAGGCGGCTCCCCAACATGGTAGGCATGGGTCCCCGCCGAGTCGATCTCGATCAGATGCGACAAGCCCTCCTCGATCACGAGCTTGGTAAACACCCCCTGCGCGGTCGGCGACCTGCAGATATTTCCCATGCAGACAAA
>NZ_JBUDPI010000100.1:0-10648 GCF_054919635.1 Halochromatium sp.
AAGGCGAGCGAAAAGACCAGCAAGGCGGTATGAGCTTTGACAGAAATCGCCTAAGCACTGACGCTGCTCAGGAACGTGTTCCGGAGCCGATTGTCTAGCTACTCGGATTCGGTGAGGTAGGACTAGCGTTCCGCCCCGGCTTTGCATCGCAGCTTTGCAAGCTTCCTCAGCAACCGGGGCTGCAACTGGCGCTGCAACCGGGGTCTGCTTGTCGTTCTCGCCTTTTCCGGCCCGTTCGTGCAAAATGGCCGACGGTCCGGGCCTGCGTGGTAACACCGGGCCGTTGAGCAATCTCAGTCCACGCTCTGAAGGAGACGTCAGAATGTCCGATAAGCCAATGAACAAGAGCCGTCGTGACGCCGTCAAGATGATGCTTGGTGGTCTCGCCTCGGTGCCCCTGGTCAACCTCGTCGGTATTGCAGCCGCACAAGCCCAGGATCTCCCGCACGTTGACCCGGCAACCGATCCGACCGCACAGGCGCTGAAGTATCATCATGACGCGACCGAGGCCGATCGCGCCGCCGCAGCGCGTCCTGGCAAGCCGCCGGAAGAGCAGTTCTGCAACAACTGTCAGTTCGTATTGGCTGACTCGGGCGAGTGGCGCCCCTGCAGCCTATTCCCAGGCAAGGCCGTGCATGAGACCGGCTGGTGCGCATCTTGGACGCTGAAGGCCGGCTAAAGGTCTCGTTGTCCTGCCGCGGCCTCTGAGCCCGGCGCGGGGCGCCTCAGCGCCCCGCTTGGAGTCTCTCGATCACAACCCCCATTTTCCATCCTTTTGCACCCTGCCTAGGGTCGTCGCCCGTCGACAGCCGAACCCCGTCGGCCCTGGCGTCTGCAGCAGATGTCCGTCCGCTGCGATCACTGCCCCTCTGCATCTAGCCAAATCCCATTAACGGCTCTGATGTTGAACCCTGGGTTGCAAGATCCTAATCTCCTCGCTAGTGACGAGCCTCTGCCCGTTGCCAGACCCCGCCCAACGCTTGCTCCGGCTTCGCTGGGTGCAGCCCAATCCGTTGTTTTGCTATCCGCTTGGAACTGAGTCATGAGCCTTGCGCTGTTGCCCGTCACTCGTCAACTCCTGATGCGCGCGCTGTTATGGGCACTGATTGGCGCGATCTATGCGCCTCTGTTTATCGTGCTTGAGGCACTGCTCGAGCCTTATTTGGGGCCCTTGGCCTTCGTTGCAGCGGCTACGGGTGCCGGTGCGATTGGTGCCTCTTACTACAGTGCGCGACAGGCTGCGTTGGCGGCGAGCTTGATCGGCGTCGTAACGACGCTATTCGTCTTGATCCTGTTTTTTGAGCATGCCGCGTTCTGGCATGCTGCGCTGCTTTGCGGCGTCCTCGGTCTGGCGACCGGACTATTGATCGAGTTCCCGACCCGTTGCACGGCAAATGTGCCAGCCAAGGCCTTGGTGGGTGCTTTGAGCGGGGCGGTCTCTGGCACTGTGCTCTCATTGGTGGCGATGCTCGGCGTCGGGCTCTCGCCGGTGGTGGCTGTGGCCTTCCTGGTCTCGGTCAATGGGGTCATCTTCGTCGCCTCGGTGCGCAAGGTGGCAACTGCGACTGGTGGTTTGCCGCGACGTTGGTGTCCAGTCGCAGAGGGGCTGGTGATCGGCGTCATCGCGGTCATCGTCGGCGGGAGTTTCTGGGCCTTTGCGAACATCGTTTCCGGCTATGATCGGTCCGGCTTCTTCCTGGACGTGGTTGAGAGCACCTCATCGGCCTTGCCGCTTGCGGTTGCGTCGGGCATGGCCGCTGGTAGCGTTACCGGGGCGCTGCTCGAGCTATTCAACTTTGCCTGGGTCGATGACCTGTGATTGTATCCCTGCGATTCGGCGCTGACTCGAGCTGCGGCTTCATCTGATGGCACGACGGAAGGGCGATCGCCGCTGGATGCAGCGCCACCTGAGTGATCCATACGTCCAGCAGGCGCAGCGTGACGGTTACCGCTCCCGGGCGGCTTACAAGCTGATCGAGCTGGATCAGCGCGACCGTTTATTGCGCGCAGGGCAGTCTGTGGTTGATCTCGGTGCGGCACCCGGGGGCTGGTCACAGGTGGTGGCAAAGCGCAACGGGCCCCGAGGTACAGTCGTTGCCATCGATCTACTTGAGATGGAGCCGATTGCCGGGGTCGATGTGATTCAGGGCGATTTCCGTGAGGCCGAGGACTTGGCGAGACTGCGCGAGCGCATTGGCGACCAGGGTGTCGATCTTGTGCTTTCGGATATGGCCCCAAACGTTTCCGGCATGGCGGCAGTCGATCAGCCGCGGATGATGTACCTGGTTGAGCTGACCATGGATTTTGCTGCGCAGTACGCGAAACCGGGTAGCAGCTTGGTAGTCAAAGCGTTCCAGGGCGAGGGGTTCGACATCGCGTTGAGAGACCTTCGGCAAGGTTATCAGCAGGTCAAGATCCGTAAGCCAGGTGCGTCGCGGGCGGCGAGCCGAGAGGTTTACTTGGTAGCGACAGGGCGCCAAGTCCGGTAACGTCCCGTCTATCCCATATCACTTAGTGCAGTCCCGAAGCCGTACCGGCTTAGGTGCCGCAGTTCTGAAAGAGGCCGATGCCGTGAGCGACATGGCGAAAAATCTGATTCTTTGGGTGGTCATCGCGATCGTGCTGATGTCCGTGTTCAATAACTTCACGGCCACGCAGTCGAGTCCGCAGACCCTGGCCTATTCCGACTTCATCGAGCAGGTCCGTCAGGGGCAGGTGAAAGAGGTAACGGTCCAGGGCCGGACGATTGAAGGCGTAAACCACAATGGCCAGCGTTTCACGACCTACAGCCCTGGCGATGAGGGCTTGGTGGGCGATCTGCTCAACAATAACGTGGAGATTCGTGCCACGCCGCCCGAGAAGCCCTCGGTGCTGATGCAGATCCTGATCAACTGGTTCCCGCTCTTCATCCTGATCGGGCTCTGGATCTTCTTCATGCGGCAGATGCAGGGCGGCGGCGGTGGCCGCGGCGCGATGTCGTTCGGCAAGAGCAAGGCGCGCATGCTCAGCGAAGATCAGGTCAAGGTGACCTTCGCCGACATGGCGGGTGCCGAGGAGGCGAAGGATGAGGTCGTCGAGGTTGTCGACTTCCTCAAGGACCCGTCCAAGTTCCAGAAGCTCGGCGGCAAGATCCCGAAAGGCGTGCTGATGGTCGGCCCTCCAGGGACGGGCAAGACCTTGCTGGCCCGCGCCATCGCTGGCGAGGCCAAGGTGCCGTTCTTCACGATCTCGGGCTCGGACTTCGTGGAGATGTTCGTCGGTGTCGGTGCCTCGCGGGTGCGCGATATGTTTGAGCAGGCCAAGAAGCATGCTCCTTGCATCATCTTCATCGATGAGATCGACGCGGTTGGACGTCACCGCGGCGCCGGTCTTGGCGGAGGTCACGACGAGCGCGAGCAGACCCTGAACCAGCTGCTGGTCGAGATGGATGGCTTCGAGGGCAACGAGGGCGTGATCGTGATCGCGGCGACCAACCGTCCCGACGTGCTTGATCCAGCGCTGCTGCGTCCGGGCCGTTTCGACCGCCAGGTGGTGGTGCCCCTGCCCGACGTGCGCGGGCGCGAGCAGGTGCTCAAGGTCCACATGCGTAAGATCCCAACGGCCGAGGACGTCACGCCATCGCTGATTGCTCGCGGCACACCGGGCTTCTCTGGCGCTGACCTCGCCAATCTGGTCAACGAGGCGGCCTTGTTCGCCGCGCGCGCCAACAAGCGCCTGGTGGATATGGAGGACCTGGAGAAGGCCAAGGACAAGATCATGATGGGCGCCGAGCGCCGATCGATGGTGATGTCCGAGGATGAGAAGAAGCTGACCGCTTACCACGAGTCGGGTCATGCGATCGTCGGCCGGCTGGTGCCGCAGCATGACCCGGTGCACAAGGTCAGCATCATTCCGCGCGGGCGTGCGCTGGGCGTGACCCTGTTCTTGCCCGAGGACGATCGCTTCAGCTACAGCAAGCAGCGTCTGGAGAGCCAGATCTCGAGTCTGTTTGGCGGTCGTCTCGCCGAGGAGCTGGTCTTTGGTGCGGATATGGTGACCACGGGCGCCTCGAATGACATCCAGCGGGCCACCGATATTGCCCACAACATGGTGACCAAGTGGGGCCTGTCTGACAAGCTGGGTCCACTGACCTACAGCGAGGACGAGCAAGAGGTCTTCCTGGGCCATTCGGTGACCCAGCACAAGTCGGTGTCCGATGAAACAACGCATCTGATCGACAAGGAGGTGCGCAGCTTCATCGATCGTAACTACGAGCGCGCCAAGACCATCCTCGTCGAGCACATGGATCAGTTGCACGCCATGGCGGCTGCCTTGATCAAGTACGAGACCATCGATGCCGAGCAGATCAAGGACATCATGGAGGGGCGCGAGCCACGGCCGCCGAAGGACTGGGGTAGTGATGAGCCGAAGCGTCCTGGCGGTGGTGCCGATGCACCCGTGACCCCATCGCCCGGTGGTCGCCCGGCAACTGGCCCGATCGGTGGCCCTGCCGGCGAGCACTGATCGTCATGGAGCCCCGAGACACTAACCTCACGCCATGAAGGTATTGCGGTGTGGGGACCGGTTGCTGGACATGACCGGTCCCCAAGTGATGGGCATCCTCAACGTCACCCCCGACTCCTTCTCGGACGGGGGTGATTTCGTTTCCGTCGACGCTGCACTCGAGCGTGCCGAGCGCATGGTTAAGGAGGGAGCGACGATCATCGACGTTGGCGGTGAGTCGACGCGCCCGGGTGCTGAGCCGGTGCCGGAGACGGTCGAGATCGAGCGCGTGGTGCCAGTGATCGAGGCGTTGGCGCTGCGGGGCGAGGTGCCGATCTCGATCGACACCTCCAAGCCCGCGGTGATGCGCGCTGCGGCTGGCGCTGGTGCCGGCTTGATCAATGATGTCTTCGCGCTGCGCGCACCCGATGCCTTGCGCACCGCTGCGGCGACGGGCCTGCCGATCTGTCTCATGCACATGCAAGGCCAGCCTCGGACCATGCAGCAGCGGCCCAAGTACGCCGACGTGGTGGCCGATGTGATGGACTTTCTGCGGGGCCGCATCAGCGCTTGCGAGCAAGCGGGTATCGCCCGGGATCGGCTCTTGGTTGATCCCGGCTTTGGCTTTGGCAAGACCCTCACGCATAATCTCACCCTGCTGGCGCGGTTGGATGAGCTCGCCGAGCTTGGTCTGCCGCTGCTGGTGGGGTTGTCGCGCAAGTCGATGCTCGGCGCGATCACCGGCCGGGGTACGCGCGATCGCACGTCGGCTGGGCTTGCCGCGGCCATGCTCGCACTCGCACGTGGTGCCGCGATCATCCGGACCCATGATGTCTCGCCCACCTACGATGCGGTGCGTGTTTTCACCGCTGTTGCGGAAACGGGGCAATGAGCGATAGCCGGTCGGATGACAACGGCACTGAGCGACGACGGACGCTCGGTCGGACCTAGAAAGGTGGAAAGGTGAAGCGCAAATATTTCGGCACCGATGGCATCCGGGGGCGAGTCGGCGATCCGAGCGTCAGCCCCGACTTCGTGGTCAAGCTGGGTTGGGCCGCTGGGCGAGTGCTGGGTCAGGGCAACGGCAGCACGGTGCTGATCGGCAAGGACACGCGAATCTCTGGCTACATGTTCGAATCCGCGCTCGAGGCTGGTTTGGTCGCGGCTGGGGTCGATATCCGCCTGCTAGGCCCAATGCCGACGCCAGGCGTTGCTTACCTGACTCGGACCTTTCGGGCCGCGGCTGGCATTGTCATCACGGCGTCTCACAACCCGTACGACGACAACGGGATCAAGTTCTTCTCCAGCGATGGCGACAAGCTGCCTGACGAGGTCGAGTGTGCCATCGAGGCCATGGTCGATCAGCCCTTGATCACGGTGCCCTCGGCGGATCTCGGCAAGGTGCGCCGGGTTGAGGATGCGGCAGGTCGTTACATCGAGTTCTGCAAGAGCAGTATCCCCCCCTCGACGACACTGAAGGGACTGAAGCTGGTCCTCGATTGCGCCAACGGGGCGACCTACAACGTGGCGCCGTTCGTCTTTGAGGAGCTCGGTGCCGAGGTGGTCGCGATTGGCAATCGGCCGGACGGCTTCAATATCAATCGCGAGGTCGGCTCGACCAAACCGGGCGCTCTCGCCGACGCGGTGGTCGCTGAGGGCGCAGCCCTTGGCATCGCCTTTGACGGTGATGGCGATCGGCTGATGATGGTGGATGCCGAAGGCCAGGTGGTCGACGGTGACGCCTTGATCTACCTCATCGCCAACTCGCGTCGCGCCACCGATCAGCTGCGAGGTGCCGTGGTTGGTACCCTGATGAGCAATCTCGGGCTTGAGCTCGCGCTGCGGCGTTTGGGCGTCGACTTCGTGCGCACCCAGGTTGGCGATCGATACATCATGGAGCAGCTCAAGCGCGACGGTGGCATGCTCGGCGGCGAGCCGTCCGGGCACATCATCTGTCGCGATCGGACCACGACCGGCGACGGCATCATCGCCGCGCTGCAGGTGTTGCAGGCGCTCATGGATGCTGATCTATCGCTGGCTGAGGCGGTGCGGCCGGTTGAGCGCTATCCCCAGGTGCTGATCAATGTCCGGCTGGAGCAGCGCACCGATGTGATGGCGCGGCCACGCATCCAGGAGGCGGTGCGCGCGGCCGAGGCTAGCCTGGGTGATCAGGGGCGCATCCTATTGCGCCACTCTGGCACTGAGCCCTTGGTGCGGGTGATGGTCGAGGGCAGCGATGCGGTCAATGTCCAGGCCCTGGCCGAGGAGCTTGCTGGCCTGGTGCGTGACGAGCTAGGGGCCTAAACCGATGCAGACGACCTCGATTCACGGCATGTGGTCATCGCGGCTCGCGTTCATCTTCGCGGCCACCGGCTCCGCTGTTGGCCTGGGCAATATCTGGCGCTTTCCGTACACCGCGGGTGAGTATGGCGGTGGCGCCTTCGTGCTGATCTATCTGATCTGTGTCGCGACCATTGGGGTGCCGATCATGATCGCCGAGATCATGATCGGGCGTCGCGGACGACAGAGTCCGATCAATACCATGCGTGCGCTTGCTGAGCAGGCCGGTGCAAGTCGGGCCTGGCAGTTGCTTGGCTGGATGGGTATCCTGGCAGGTTTTCTCATCCTGTCGTTCTACAGCGTGATCGCCGGTTGGACCCTTGCCTATGTCTTTCGGGCCGGGGCCGGATTGTTCGCGGGGATCGATGGCAGCGCCTCGGAGGCGATCTTTGGCGCACTGGTCGCGGATCCCGAGCGGCTCTTGGCCTGGCATACCATCTTCATGGTGCTCGTGGTCATGGTCGTCGCGCGTGGTGTTGCGAGCGGTCTGGAACGGGCCGTGCGATTTCTGATGCCGGCGCTGTTTCTGTTGCTGATCGTCATGGTGCTCTATGCCGCTCAGGCGGGAGACTTTGGTGCCGGGCTTTCCTACCTTTTCACCCCCGATTTCGGCGAGCTCAGCGAGAATGCCGGGGAGGCCATCCTCAGTGCGATGGGGCAGGCCTTCTTCAGCCTGAGTCTCGGCATGGGCGCGATCATGATCTACGGCTCTTATCTCAGTAGCCACGCCTCGATCGGCGGTAACGTCGCGATCATTGCCAGTATGGATACCCTGGTCGCGGTGCTCGCGGGACTGGCGATCTTTCCGATCGTATTTGCCAACGGTCTCGAGCCTAGCTCCGGGCCTGGGCTGATCTTTCAGACGTTGCCGGTGGCCTTTGGGCAGATGCCATTTGGGGCGTTTTTTGGCGTGCTCTTCTTCCTGCTGCTCGCATTTGCTGCCTGGACCTCGGCCATCTCATTGCTCGAGCCCATGGTTGCTTACCTGGTCGAGAACAGAGGCTTCAGCCGCGTGCGTGCCTCCTTGCTGGCGGGTGTTGCGGTCTGGCTGCTGGGGATCGCCTGCTTGCTGTCCTTGAACAAATGGTCGGGCTTTACTGTCTTTGGCAAGGGTATTCTCGACCTCTTCGATTACCTCACCGCGAACGTGCTACTGCCGCTTGGCGGCATCTTCATCGCCGTATTTGTGGGCTGGGTGCTCGATGAGCGGGTGTCGCGAGAAGAGCTCGGCGCCACCAATGGGGCGTTGATCTATCGCTTCTGGCGAAGCCTGATTCGCTGGCTCGCGCCAGTCTGTGTCATCCTGGTTTTTTTGAACGCCGTTGGATTGATTTGACGTGCCACTGGTAAAGAAAAGTGCATTGGTGCGTCACTCGGCGCAACAGATGTTTGATCTGGTCGCAGACGTGGAGGGCTATCCGCAGTTCCTGCCTTGGTGTCAGTCTGCGACCCTGCTGTCGCGCAACGAGGATGAGCTGTGCGGGCGCATCGAGGTCGCCAGACTCGGCGTGCGCCAGGTGTTCGCGACCTGCAATAGGCTCGAGCCGCCTGAGCGCATGTATCTGGACCTGAAAGAGGGTCCATTTCGCAGGCTCAGTGGCGTCTGGACCTTCACGCCGCTTCGCGAAGATGCCTGCAAGGTCGAGCTCGAACTGGATTTCGAGTTCTCGGGCCGTCTCATTGATAAGGCCTTTGGTGGCGTCTTCGGGCAGATCGCGAACTCGATGGTTGACGCCTTTTGTAAAAGAGCAGATGAGGTCTATGGTGACTGAGCAGACCATCAATGTCGAAGTGGCCTACGCCCGTGAGCGGGCGCAGGCGCTGATACCGGTAACAGGGCAGGCCGGGATGACCCTCGCCGATGCCATCGAACGCTCCGGCATCCTCTCTCGGTTTCCCGAGATCGATCTTGATGTCAACAAGGTTGGCGTCTTCGGCAAGCTGGCCAAGCTCGATCAGGCGCTCGCTAGCGGTGATCGAGTGGAGATCTATCCGCCGCTGATCGCCGATCCAAAGCAGGCGCGCAAACAACGCGCGACCGGCGCAAAGGCCAATGCAGCCTAGGGCGGGCTTTGCTGCCGAGCGAAAGCGGCCCCTGACCTCCGGCGGTCTGAGCCCGTAAGCAGGCCGGTTAGTCGGTGGTTTCGACGCCGACAGCGTTCAGGGTCCGGGTGATGATGCCGCGGTCATCCCGCCAGTCCGGCACCTCAACCACCTGGGTCTCTTCTTCGAGCGCCGCCAGGGCCGCAGCCGAATCAGGTTGTGCAAATCCTTCGATGCTCACAAGCTGATCATCTTCAAACCAAAGGGTGAGCCGCTTGATCTCCATCGGCTGATGCCCGCGGCGAATGGTGTAGATGTAGTCCCAGCGGTTGGTGTGGAACATATCAGTGAGCAGGGGCGTTCCGAGCAGGAAACGGACCTGCTCGGGATTCATGCCGAACTGGACCTGATTCACCATGCGCTCGGTAATGATATTGCCTTGCTGGACCGTCATCTTGTAGACGAAGGGTAGATTCGACAGCATGGAGCCGCTGGGGCGATCATCCTGTCTCTTGCCGCGTGCACAGCCGCTGCTCGCGAGCGCCACAGCAAGGACCAGGATCGAGCTAAGAATGACAAGCCTTTGCATCAATCTGCTATAAAGAAGGGATGAAACAGACACAGATGGTACCGCACATGAGCAAACGGCATCAGTTTCTCCGACCGACGTTAACTGCGAAGCGGACCGATGGATAAAATGCCGATGGAGAATCAGCGACAGATCAAGCAGGCGGGGCTTAAGGTGACCGTGCCAAGGCTGAAGATCCTGCACATCCTGGAGACCAGCGAGCAGCGGCATCTCAGCGCCGAGGAGGTTTACAAGGAGCTGCTGGCTGCCGACGAGGAGATCGGGCTGGCGACGGTGTATCGGGTGTTGACCCAGTTCGAGAGCGCCGGCTTAGTGGTCCGTCATCACTTTGAGGGCGGCCAGTCGGTGTTCGAGCTCAATCGGGGTGGGCACCACGATCATCTGGTCTGCGTCAAGTGCGGCGCTGTGGTCGAGTTCTTCGACCAGGTGATCGAAGACCGTCAGCGAGCCATTGCCGAGCAGAACCAATTCAAGATCGTCGACCACGCCCTGGTGATCTATGGTGATTGCCTCCAAGGCGAGGACTGTCCCCGGCGCGGTGAGCTCAAGCGAGGCTCTTAGCTTGAGCCCATTCGGGCCTGCCAGGCAGAAGGTCGCCAGAGCGCGCGACTGCCGTCGGTGAATGCCGTGCAAGGACAGGCGTCTCGCTCATCGACTGATTGCGCTACTGATGCCGTTGTCCGACGGAGCATCCACGTCAGCCTAGAACGGCAACGATTGATGCTTTTTGAGGATGAGCTGCTGGTTGAGAGCGCCGCGGTCTCGACCGCGCTGAACGGTGCAGGCGAGCGCAACGGCAGCGGCTGCACGCCGCGCGGGCGTCATCGAATTCGTCTCAAGATTGGTGCTGGCTGTCCCCCCGGCGCCGTGTTTCGCGGACGGCGTTGGACCGGGGAGGTCTACTCGGCCGAGCTTGGTGCAGCGGCGCCAGAGCGAGACTGGATTCTGAGTCGTATCCTCTGGCTCACCGGCTGCGAATCCGGACGTAACCGTGGAGGGGCAGTGGATACGCTGCGTCGCTATATCTACATCCATGGCTGTCCAGAGGCTGAGCCGATGGGCGTGGCGCGCTCGCATGGCTGTATTCGGATACGCAACACCGATGTGATCAGGCTCTGTGACTGGGCTCCGATTGGCTGTCCGGTGTTGATCGACTGATCGGACGGCAATGTTTCGGCTGGCTGCTGTTCGTCT
>NZ_JBUDPI010000101.1:0-10578 GCF_054919635.1 Halochromatium sp.
ACAAGCGCATCGAACAATTCGACCTCAGAAAAACACCACGGAAGCAGGCGCAAAACCTTAAAGCATAGCAGCTCGGACCGTTAATCAGCCCGTATGATCCCCAACCCAGGACTGGCGACCGTGCATCACTAGAGCGCGCCGATTATTTCAGGGCATCACATTCTGGGGCATCACATCCTGGAGCCTCCTCAGCCACAGGGCCTTGCTCACAGCCCGCTGGCTGCTTTGCAGCCTCAGCCTCAAGCAAGGTACGCGCATAGAATCCGAGCAACCGCTCGGTGAGCACCGGCGCCGACCAGCTGCGGGCATAGGTACGCGCCCGTGCGGAGAGCTGTGCGCGCAGCGCGGGCTCTCGCAGCAGGCGCAGGCATTGCTGGGCAAAGTGTGTTTCTTCAGGCTCGGCAATCAGGCAGCCTTCACCGTCGCGCAAGACCTCGCGGGTGCCCATCTCGGCGAGCGCCACCACCGGGGTGCCAAGTGCCATGGATTCGAGCAGCACCAGCCCTTGGGTCTCGGTCTGAGAGGAGAAGACGAAGCCGGCCCCGGCGCTGTAGCAGTCTTCAAGCGAGCCGTCGCGCGCAAGGTAGCCGGTGAACAGCACCTGCTGCTGCAGCCCAAGTCGGTCTCGGAGCCGCTGCAGGCGCTTGAGCGCGGGGCCGTCGCCGGCGATGACCAGCAGGATGTCGGGGATCTCGGCCTTGACCTGCACCAGCATGCGCAGCAGGAAGTCGCAGTTCTTCTCAAACGCGAGCCGCCCGACGTGCACCAGCAGCGGGCGCTCGGGGGCGATACCCCAACGCCGGCGAAAGCGCGCGCCGTCGCCTTGGCTGAATTGTTCGAGATCGATGCCGGTCGGGACGACGTCGGCCGGGGTCTGGATGCCGTAGCGGGTGAGCACGTCGAGCATGACTTGGGAGGGCACAGCCAGGGCGTCGACGTCGTTGCATTGGGCAGCCGAGAAGCGCCGCGCGGCGTAGCGCAGCCAGGCGCTGGGCACCAAGGGGATGTACTTGTCGAGGTATTGCTCGAAGAAGGTGTGGTAGCTTTCGACCACGGGCAACGCGAGCCAACGTGCCAGGGCGAGCCCGGCATAGTGGGCAACAAAGGGGGTGTGGATGTGAACCAGGTCGAAGCGCTGCGCGCGCAACGCGGCTCGATGCGCCGGCAGCAGGCCCCAGCGCATGATCCGGTCCTCGGGGTCGAACGGCAGGTAGCGCGAGGGGATACGAATCACCTCAAAGGGGTCGTCGGTGGCGGCCTCGCCATAGCTCGGGGTGAGCAGGGTGACCTGATGGCCCTTGCCGACGAGCTCGCGACCCACCGTCTGGATGGAGGTCGAGACCCCGTTGACACGGGGAAAGTAGACGTCCGAGATCATCAACAAGCGCATCGAACAATTCGACCTCAGAAAAACACCACGGAAGCAGGCGCAAAATCGCAAAGCTTAGCAGTTCTGAATCGTTTAGGCCGGCTGATCGGGCAGCAGCCGGCGCGCTTGCTGTTGGCGCTATTCATCGCGGGCGGCAGTCCAGCGGCGCTTGCCTTGAACCCAACGCTCTGGGGGTATGGCGTACGCAGCTGCAGCGACTATGAGCAAGCCAGCGCTGCAGCCGAGTCCGGCAGTCCAGCCGAGTACCAGCGTTATCAAGACTGGGTGGCCGGCTTTGTCTCTGGGCTGAACCTCGCCGTTGACGAAGACGTGCTCAGCGGCTCTGGCATCGAGACATTGATGCGACGTACGCTCAGCCATTGCAAGGCACATCCTAGCGATGACTTCTTCACAGCCACCATGAATCTGATTCGCCAGCTGAGCTCATTGCGCTGAGCACAAGAGACAGGACGACAGATGGATGCTGGGACGGCGTCCCAGGTATATGGCCTCAGCTCGCAAAGCTTAGCGGTTGCTAGCTATCATCGCAGACCAGGATTGCTTGGAGCTCATTGATGCAGAAACACCCCGAGATTGGAGGCCTGCCTGCACAGATGCTGGCGGCAAGCAACCTGTCCGAGTCACAGCTCGATCGGCTGCGTCAGCAAGCACAGCTGACGCGCGTGGAGCCGAATTGGCGGATACGTCGCCGCGAGATCCGGGGCGCAGGCTGTTCCTCGTTGATGGTGATATACGCTGCCAATACGACAGGCTCGAATTCCAGGTCAGCGCCAGTCTCGGGCAGAGCGAGCCGATCGAGCTTTTTGCTGGCGGGCGGCGCGAAGAGGATCGGGTCGTCGCGGGGACCAGCTGCCTCCTGCTGCGCTTTCCAGACGATGTCCTAGCCGATGTTGAGAGCTCCGTTCTCGAGGTCAGCGACATCGAGCTCGATGGTGTCGAAAGCGATTTCCTCTCCGAGATCTACCAACTGATCGGCACCAATCAACTTGAGCTGCCGGCGCGACCAGAAGTGGCCTTGCAGATTCAGCAGCTCACCCGCGATCCGGAAGCCGGTATTGAGGAGCTGACCAAACTGATTCAAAGCGACGGCACGATCGCTGGCACACTGCTGCACCGGAGCAATAGCCCAATCTTTCGCGCAGCCAAGCCGAACTCATCGGTGCGCGATGCAGTCATCCGCATGGGCTTCGACAACACCCGCAAGCTGGCAACAAACCTCGCTCTCCATCAGGTCTTCAAGGCACGCCGACCAGCAAGCCGCGAGGCCATGCTGGCGGTCTGGACAGAAAGCGCTCATTGCTCCGTTTACAGCCATTTGCTGTCACATGAGCTCGGTCTATTGAATCCGGAGCGCGCGCTCCTCGCCGGCTTGACCGCCAACATCGGCGCAGTTCCGATCATTCGGTTCATCGACAAGCGACCGGAATACGCTGAGTCGCTACAGATCAGCGGGATACTGGCGAAGCTGAGCAGCATTGTTGGCGTTCCGGTCATCAATTATTGGGGCCTGGGCCCTGACCTGATCAGCGTTGCCGAGAACAGCAACAACTGGACCTACCGGGCAGCAGCACCTGACTACGCCAGCATCGTCTTGGTTGCGCGTTGGGCGACAGCACAACAGCGAGGCCTCGAGTGCCCGCCACCGAGCGAGATACCAGCGTTTGAGGTCTTGAAGCTCAGTGCTCCGGAGCAAGACCAGGGCATCGTCGAGCTTGAGCAAAGCTCTGATGCGCTGGAGCAGCTTTGTCGTGTTTTCGGCCTTAGGGTCTGATGCAGCACCGCAGATCGAAATCGCAAGATCCACTGTCACCAAGCGGCTGCTAGCGAGTGGACCCGGTCAATCGGCTTCAACAGATGCGTGGCAGCTGCTCGCCAGCCAGCCAGTCGATGATCCGCTTGCCGCCAAAGGCGGTTTCCATCTCTACAAAATGGTGCGGGTCCTCGATTACCTGACCGATAATCGCAGCGTCGCGACCTTTTGGGTGCGCCCGCATCGCGGCGAGCAGCGTCTGCGCCTGATCCCCGGGACAGATCGTAATCAGCTTCCCCTCATTGGCGACATAGAGCGGATCGAGCCCAAGCAGCTCGCAGGCCGCACTGACCTCGGCGCGGACAGGGATCAATCGCTCTTGGACCTTCATGCCGATCTGCGATTGTAAGGCGAGCTCGTTGAGCGTCGTCGCGAGTCCGCCGCGGGTTGGGTCGCGCAGACAGTGGATACCCGGCACGGCCTTGATCATCACTGCCACCAGATCATTCAGGGCCTGGGTGTCGGACGCAATCTCGGTCTCGAAGCCGAGGTTCTCGCGTTTCGATAGGATCGCAACGCCGTGGTCGCCGATGCTGCCACTGACTAGGATGGCATCACCCGGCTCGGCCAGATCACCCGAGATCTGGATGCCCGCAGGGACCACGCCGATACCGGTGGTCGAGATGAAGCAGCCATCGCCCTTGCCACGCTCGACCACCTTGGTATCGCCGGCGACGACCTGTACGCCAGCGGCACGCGCCGCCGCCCCCATGCTCGCAACGATGCGCTCCAGATCCGCCAGCGGCAGTCCCTCCTCCAGGATGAAGCTCGCGGTCAGGTAGAGTGGTCGGGCACCCGCCATCGCAACATCATTGACGGTGCCATGCACCGCCAGCGCGCCAATATCGCCGCCGGGAAAGAATAGCGGCGAGATCACATGGCCGTCCGTGCTGGTGACCAGCCGCCCGGGGGGCGGCTCGAACACCGCCTGATCATTGCCTTGCGCCAGAAGCGCGTTATCCAGGTGAGCACGAAACAGCTCATCGATCAGCTGCGCCATCGCACGGCCACCACTACCGTGGCTCATATCCACAGCGCCCTGCTTGATGTCGAGCCGGCCGACGAAGCGGCGCGCAGAGCCCGGCTGCCGTGGAGCGGAGAGGTTGTCAGCGGCCATCAGGCAGCATCCGCGGTCATAGCCGCTGATGGCTCGGCTGGCCGCCGAAAGCGTCCGTAACTCCAGTAGGCTGCACAGGCCCCCTCTGAGGACACCATGCAGGCCCCCATTGGATTCTCTGGTGTGCAGACGGCGCCGAAGAGCTTGCAATCGGTTGGCTCCATCAGGCCGCGCAGCACACTCGGGCATTCGCAGCCCTTGATCTCTCGGCCACTGCTAGGGGCAACCGGAAACCGCTGCTCGGCATCGAGATCAGCATAGGCGTCGGCGATGCGTAGAGCACTCGCAGCCAGGTGCCCTAGCCCACGCCACTCAAAGGTCTCGCGAGGGCTAAAGACCTCGGCCATCAAGGCCTGAGCCTTGCGATTACCGTCGCGGGTCACGGCACGGGTGTACTGGTTCTCCACCTGCGCCCGACCGCTGTTGATCTGACGGATCAGCATCAGCGTACTCTGCATCACGTCCAGAGGCTCGAAACCGGCGATCACCACGGGCTTTGCAAAGGTTTCCGGAACGTACTCATAGGGCCGGCTGCCGATCACTGTACTGACGTGAGAAGGTCCGAGGATACCGTCGAGCTGAACACCGGCGTCGCCGCCGTCTCCCAATCTGGCATCCCTGTCGCGATGAGGCTCGGCATGTTCAGCGGGGATCAGATCGGCAGCCGCTGGCTGAGATGCCAGAATGGTGCTGAGTGCAGGCGGGGTTAGGACATGATTACAGAACACCGAAAAATTCTCGAGCCCCTCTGCTCGAGCGGACTTGATCGCCACCGCGGTTGGTGGGGTGGTGGTCTCAAAGCCGATCGCAAACAGCACGACTTGCTGTTCTGGCGCATTACGCGCAATGGTCAACGCATCCTGTGTCGAATAGATCATCCGAATGTCGGCGCCCGCCGCCTTGGCCTTGAGCAGGCTGTTGCGCTCGCTTGCCGGGACCCGAATCAGATCGCCGTAGGTGCAGAGCGTCACCCCATGCTCCACAGCCATGGCGATCGCCTGATCGATCCGCGCCATTGGCAGCACGCAGACGGGGCAGCCGGGGCCATGCACGAAGCGCAGATTCGCTGGCATCAGGTCCTGAACACCATAGCGATAGATGGCATGGGTGTGACCGCCACAGAACTCCATCAGGCGATAGACTCGAGATGGATCAGCCTCATCAGCGATCGTCCTAGCCAATCCCCGGGCCAGCTCGCCGTCACGAAACTCGTCGATATATCTCATCGATTGATCTCCGCTTGCGCTGTCGAGAGCTCATCCGCCTGCTCGGTGAGCTCGCCAATCTCACGCATCATCGCCAGGGTACGCTCAGCCTCCTCGGCGCTGATCTTATTGAGTGCGTAGCCAACGTGGACCAGCACAAAGTCACCCACCTCCGCCTCCTCGATCAGCGCCAGAGACACGGGTCGACGGACGCCGGCTAACGAGACGGTAGCGGTATCTGCAACCGGATCGACCTCGAGGATCTGAGCGGGTATAGCAAGACACATAAGCGATGCTCCGAGGAAGCTAAGTGATGCTGCCAGCATCTTTGACAGAGCCGACAGCCATGATGTTCAGGATACCGAAAGTCGATACTCGACACAGGGGTCAACCGCAGTGATGTAGAGCCGAGCCAGGTGCTCCAGCTCCGGACCGACAGCGCCGCTGCGAGCGATTGCAGCGAGCCCCTGAGCAACGACACCTTCCGGGTGAAAATTCCACTCCGTTGGCGCCAGGATCTGATACTGCTCGACGCGCCCGTCAACAAGGACCACGCGATGCAGGAGCAAACCGCGAGCCGCGTCCGCAGAGCCGATGCCCACGCAAGGATGCATCTGGACATCTGTGTCAGCTCCACTTGGGACATCGTTGTCATCAATCTGACAAGTAGCGAATGACGGACTCACCTCGCCAGGGGCTATAGGCGTGGAGGCGGCTAGAGCCTCTAGCCGGCTCGCGCTCAGTGCCAAGTCCAGGAGCAGCGCCGCCAGCCTTGTCAACAAGCCGTTGCCGTACTCGTCGAGCAAGCCCAAAACCAGTGGATGCCCAGCAACCCGAGCCAATGGCCCGGTCTCGGCGCACTGTTGCCGCCAGCGCGGCGCGGCAATAAAGGCCTCGGCATCGGCTGCTGCCAGGCGCTCCCCAAGCTGTTCGAGCAGGACCTCGGATCGCTGCTGATCGAGCATGTCACGGTCTTCTGAGCCGCCAATACCCTCGCCATGCGCTCTTGCGTTGCTCGCAGTCACCCTGCCTGAACCTCGCTCTAGCTCGAGGTAAGCGCCCGCGGATACCGATGGCAACCTCGCAACCTGATTGGCGCCAGAGGCAGCAAGCCGCCGCGACAGTAACGCTCGGACAAGAGCGGCAGCCGGGGTTTTGCCCTCTTGCGCCCAGCGTTGGAACACAGAGACCGAATCGATTCGCGCGACCCACTCAGCGGCCCGCATATCCAACGCCTGCTCGACAGCCAAGGCTGGCAAGACGCCCAGGTCGAGCGATGCACGGGCGCCTGACTCGGCCTCGGCGGGATCAAGCGCGAACGGATCACCCACTGCACGCTGGGCCTGGTGCAGGCGGTTGAAGGCGCGCATGACCTGCGGCATCGCCCTGGCCATCGGTGGAAGCATGGTCGGTGGCACCGCAGAGGGATGCCCAAGTCGACGCGGCTCGGCGACCCCCTCGCGCGCGAGCAACGGCTCGAGCATGCGCGGCCAGTCCAACAGCAGCCGCCACAGATGCTCCTTGATGCTCTCTGCTTGCACCAGAGCCTGACGGCGCGCCAAGACCCCTGCACTCGGCCGACAACCGACGGCCTTCTCACAGGCGCTGACACAGGCCGCCGCCTGCGCGGTACCGCACAGGCTGAAGAGCGTTGGTAGCTGGCGCACCACCTCAGCGGGCGATTTGCCGGAAAAGACGCGCGCAGCGGTCAAAGGCCGACTCGAGCCGATGACGACAGCGCCGCTGCACGTCTCAAGCCGGATCTGGAGCTGGCCGCCAAGATCAGACATCGAATCCCCTGAGGTCTGTACGCATAACCCTCTAGTCTAGCCAATCCAGGTAAGGCATAGCCCTGTAGACTAGGCGTTTTTGTTCGATGGACAGTCTGCCAGATGCTTGCACCAGACCAACTCGCGGCGCTGCGCGAACCGATCCAGATCCAGGCCGACCTGCGCGGACAGCCGTTGCGGTTCGAATCGACCTGGGGGCTTTTCTCGCCGCGGGAGATCGACGAGGGCACGCGTCTTCTGCTGCAGCACATCAAGGTCGAGCCGGACGCCGACTGCCTTGATCTCGGCTGCGGCTATGGGCCGATCGGACTCACCCTCGCGGCGTTGGCTCCGCAGGGCCAGACGCTGATGGTCGACAAAGACTTTGTCGCCGTCGACTTTGCCCAGCGCAACGCCGCTCTGAACGGCTTGCAGAATGCCAGCAGCCTGCTGAGCAACGGCTTCGATCAGATACCGTCAGCAGCGCGTTTTGATCTCATCGCGAGCAATGTACCAGCTAAGGTTGGCAAGGAACTGCTCGCGCTCCTCCTACACGATGCCCATCGGCATCTGCGCCCGGGTGGTCAGCTCTATCTGGTCACCATTAGCGGGCTGCGCGCCTTCATCAAGCGCAATCTGCAAGAGGTCTTCGGCAGCTACGACAAGCTCAAGCAGGGTGCCCATTACACCGTCGCCTGGGCTGAGCGCACTGACCGCTGATATGGCAGCGCTGCGATTCAGGGTTTAGACTCCACCGGTTCTGTATTCGCTACACATTCCACACCCAACGAGCGGAACGGACCCCGCATTTCTCACCGCAGAGACGCTCCGAGGAGGACTCAACACCATGTCGGATTCTAAGATCTACCCCGTCCCCGCCGAGATCGCTGCCGAGGCGCTGATCGATGAAGAAACCTATCGCAGTATGTACCAGCGCTCGGTCGATGATCCTGAGGGCTTCTGGGCAGAGCATGCGGAAAAGCATGTGACCTGGCTCGAGAAGTGGAACAAGGTCATGGATTACAGCTATGGCCCCGACGAGGTCCATATCCGCTGGTTCGAGGGCGGTAAGCTGAATGTGTCGCAGAATTGCTTGGACCGTCACCTGGCCACCCGTGGGGATCAGGTTGCGATCATCTGGGAGGGCGACAACCCCGAGGAAGATCGTAAGGTCACCTACCGCGAGCTGCATGCCGAGGTCTGCAAGCTCGCCAACGTGATGAAATCGCGCGGCGTGACCAAGGGCGATCGCGTCTGCATCTACATGCCGATGATCCCCGAAGCCGCGGTCGCGATGCTCGCTTGCACGCGCATCGGCGCTGTGCATTCAATCGTCTTTGGCGGCTTCTCCCCTGACTCGCTACGCGATCGAATCCAAGACTCCGAATGCCGGCTGTTGATCATCGCTGACGAGGGCGTGCGTGGTGGGCGCAGCGTGGCACTAAAGAAGAATGCCGATAAGGCACTCGAGGAATGCCCCAGCGTCGATACCTGCATCGTCGTGCGCCGCACCGGCGGCGAGGTGGCTTGGAGCGATGACCGCGATCTCTGGTACCACGAGGCCATGGCCGATGCCTCCGCCGAGTGCGAGCCGGAGCCGATGGACGCCGAGGACCCGCTCTTCATCCTCTACACCTCAGGCTCGACCGGTAAGCCAAAGGGCGTGTTGCACACCACGGGCGGCTATCTGGTCTACGCCGCGATGACGCACAAGTACACCTTCGACTACCGCGAGGGCGAGGTCTATTGGTGCACCGCCGATGTCGGCTGGGTCACCGGCCACACCTATATCGTCTATGGCCCGCTGGCCAATGGCGCCATCTCGCTGATGTTCGAGGGCATCCCGAACTATCCGGACATGTCGCGCTTCTGGCAGGTGGTCGACAAGCACAATGTCGCCACCTTCTACACGGCACCGACCGCGATTCGAGCGCTGATGCGCGCTGGCGAAGAGCCGGTCAAGAAGACCTCGCGCAAGAGCCTGCGCATCCTTGGCACCGTCGGCGAGCCGATCAATCCTGAGGCCTGGGAGTGGTATCACAACGTCGTCGGCGATGGACGCTGCCCGATCGTCGATACCTGGTGGCAGACCGAGACCGGCGGCCATCTGATCACGCCGCTGCCGGGCGCGACGCCAACCAAGCCCGGCTCGGCCACCAAGCCGTTCTTTGGCGTGGTTCCGGCGTTGGTGGATGCCGGCACCGGCACCCTGCTCGACGGCGAGGCCGAAGGCGCACTGGTGATCACCCGGCCGTGGCCGGGACAGATGCGCACCGTCTATGGCGACCATCAGCGCTTCATCGACACCTACTTCAAGCAGTATCCGGGCTATTACTTCTCCGGCGATGGCGCCAAGCGCGATGCTGACGGCTACTATTGGATCACCGGCCGCATCGACGATGTGCTCAACGTCTCCGGTCACCGCCTCGGCACCGCCGAGATCGAATCGGCGTTGGTTCTGCACGACGCTGTCGCCGAGGCCGCGGTGGTAGGCTATCCGCACGACATCAAGGGCCAGGGCATCTATGCCTATGTCACGACCATGGCCGGCGTCGAGCCGACCGACGAGCTGAAGAAGGAGCTGGTTAAGCTGGTGCGCACCGAGATCGGCCCCATCGCTACGGTCGATATCATTCAGTGGGCGCCGGGCCTGCCAAAGACCCGCTCCGGCAAGATCATGCGTCGCATCCTGCGCAAGATCGCCGCCAACGAGATCAGCACCCTCGGCGATACCTCAACCCTCGCCGACCCTGCCGTGGTCGAGGAACTGATCGATAATCGAGCCAATCAATAGCAACAACGCTGCCCGGTGACGGCGCATGACGCCGTTACCGGCCACTCGTCCACTGTTAGCCCCAGTTAAGCTCTAACGCTCCCCATCCCGAACGGACTCCAGGTGGGCGCTCAGCCCCCACGAGGACCACCTCTTTGTCTTTATGCCAGCGAGTTGGCGTCTACGTCGACGCCGAGAATGTCCGTTACAATGGCGGTTATCAAATGCGCTACGATGTGCTGCGACGTTTCGCAGCGCGTGAGAATGGCATTCTGCAACGTCTCAATACCTATATCTCTTACGATTCCGAGCGCGCGCGAGACGATCCCGAATACGCCAAGAAGAGTCGTGGCTACCAGCAGATGGTGCGCGACTTCGGCTGGAAGATCACCGTGAAATACGTGCGCCGGTACACGGATGAGGCCGGCAATATTTCGATGAAGGCCAATGCCGACCTCGATATGGCCGTCGATGCGATGCTCCAGGCCGAAAAGCTCGATCAGGTGATTCTGGT
>NZ_JBUDPI010000102.1:0-10564 GCF_054919635.1 Halochromatium sp.
GGTGCCGTGATCCTCGGTGGCCTTGCGGTGCTCGTCACTTGGCGACTCTATCGCGTCAGCGGCCTCAGCACGGGCAACGGCTTGCTGCTCGCGCTCATCGTCTCAGTGACAACCATTCCGGGTCTGATCGCCGGCGTTATCACCACGCCGGATACCCTCCTGTTGCTGTGCTGGCCGCTCGCCTTGCACGAGGCCTTGCGCGCGCTTCAGGGTCAGCGCAAGCGCTGGCTGACGGCGGGTATCGCGACTGGGCTGGGGCTGCTCGGCAAGTACAGCATGGTGCTGATCGGTCCGGTCTTCCTCTGGGCGCTGCTGCGCGCTGATCCGCGCGCGCTGCGCACACCTTGGCCCTATCTCGGCGGACTGCTGGCATTGCTGGTGTTCGCGCCGAATCTGGTTTGGAACGCCCAAAACGAGTGGCTGACCCTGCGCTTCCAGTTTGGCCATGGCTTCTCGACCGACAGCGGGCCGATTCGGCTGGCCGCTGATGCTTTGCCCGCCGTCACCGGCGCCCACGCCTATACGCACGAGCCGCCAGAGCCCATGGCCTTGGGCGAGCGGCTCTCCAGTCTCGGCGGCTATCTCGGCGAGCAACTGCTCTTCTGGGGGCTGCTGCTGGTGCCGATCGGCATCGCGCTGTGGCGCGCTGGTCAACGCCCTAAGCGCTGCGCAAATCAGCGCCCTGATCAGAGGACAGGTCGGCCCCCTGATCCGAGCAGCGGTCAGCTTCCTGGCCTGCACATGGATCAGCACTCAACACAACAACCTGTTCCAGCTTCCGATGCAGGAAGCGGCCAGCGTCGGTATTGGCGCTTGATCTGGGGCTTGGGGAACCACTTCGAGGGCGTTAAGCCAGGGCGCGATCGCGCGACGAGCGCGCTGGACCCTGCCGCTGTCGCACTCTTGGGTGCAGCAGCCCTTTTCCCCTTGAGCCTGTTCGCGCTGGTCGCACTCGGCAGCGAGGTCGAGGCGAACTGGGCAGCGCCCTATCTGATTGGCGCCGCGCCCTTCATCGTATTGCTGCTTCGACAGCGCCTCGGTCGCAAGGCCACCCGCTGGTCGCTGATCGCCGCTGCCGGTAACCTGCTGCTGATCAGCCTCTACGCACTCAACGCGGCCACCGCCTTTCCACCCTTACCCGATGCTGCCGCACGCGCACTGCGCGAGAGCCAGGGCTTTGAGGAGTTGGCTGAGTACAGCGCGCGCTTGCCCGTCCCGGTCGTCGCCGACCGCTATCAATTCGCAGCCATGCTGAACTTCTACCAGCCCCAGCTTGCGGTCAGTCAATGGCCTGGCATCACTCGGCCATCGGAGTACGGACGCGGACGGATCGCCCCGTTACCCGACCCCGGCGGCTTACAGCAAACCGGCTTCTGGCTCCTGGCGCGCAAGTTCTCGCCGCCGCAGATCGCAGGCTTCGAGGACGTCAAGACCCGCAGCCTCTATAGCTGTCCCGATGGGCGCTTCACGGTCGTCGATGGTCCCGCAGCCTGGGAGGCCGGTGGTTGTGATAAACCCGCCAATGTTTGGCGGTTCTATCACTACCAACCCGCAGCAGAACCCTAAGCGGAATAGATTAGCTGCTATCAAGCCCAGTGGGATAACAGGCGATCGGCGATTCAACCGCGTCTACTCAGGTCAGGGCTTGGGCAGGGTCACGCCGCGCTGCCCCTGATACTTACCACCACGGTCCTTGTACGAGGTTTCGCAGACCTCGTCTGACTCCAGAAAGAGGATCTGCGCCACGCCTTCGTTTGCGTAGACCTTGGCCGGCAATGGCGTCGTGTTCGAGAACTCGAGTGTCACATGGCCCTCCCACTCGGGCTCCAAGGGCGTCACATTGACGATGATGCCGCAATTGCTAACGAACACACCGGCGGCAAGCGCAAAATTGCCGGCCTCTGGCACTGTCAGGCAGTAAACGTCGTGGTCGCCCTTGATTTCGCGAATTCCCTGTATCTTGTGGTTGTACACAGCCGCTGACTCCCTTGTCGCTGATCCCCCTTTCCCCTGAAAGGCAGCAATGACTTCTGGAAAACGTCGGAATACCGAATGATCACAGTTGCTATGCTCATCCGGATCAAAGTCGTCACCGTAGCTCTCGGCGTTGTGCAGCCGAATGTGGTCAGACGCCGCAAGACGCTCGATATTCCAGGGCAGATTGTTGAGCCGATCGAAGTCCTTATGATGTCGGTGCGTTCCTGGCACATCCTCGTACAGGCCATTGCGCAGGTTCCATTCATCGGCAAGCCGATGCGTTGGATACAGATGGCCGTTGGACGGTTGATAGACCATCTCATAACCACGAGCAAGATGCCGGTATAAAGGCATTAATGAGTCGTTAGGACGCAGTTCGTCAGCTGTCAGCATGCGACCATCGCGCAGGACGAATTCATGATCGGGCGTGCAATGGATCTGCTGACCGTTGTCGAGCGTCAGCTCTAGCAGGGCATCGCGGCCAATATAGCGCGGCGCATCGAGCAGAGCAGCGATGACCCGACCATATTGGCCGATGCTATAGCCCCAGAACAGCTCCCCTTGCTCGGCGCGCCGTGCCATCTCCTCCAAGGTCGGTGTGGAGCCATCGAGCAGCGCAACGCGTGTGTCGCCGCGAAAACAACGGGCATAGGTGCTCTTGCCGAGACAGATCGTGAGCACATTCCGGGGGATACGGAAGTATTCGACCGTGCGCGCGAGGGCAAAGGAGTTGGGCGGAATGATACAGACGTCGGATTTGAGGTTGACGAAGCTCGAGGAGTCGAAGTTCTTCGGGTCGACGACGGCCGAGTTGATATTGGTGAAGATCTTGAACTCGTCGGCACAGCGGATATCGTAGCCGTAGCTTGAGGTGCCGTAGGAGATGACGCGGCCGCCGCCCTCCGACTCCCGCACTTGGCCGGGGATGTAAGGCTCGATCATGCCCTGCTCGCTCGCCATGCGACGAATCCAGCGATCGGATTTGATACTCATAGTCTCGACGTTGTACTAAAACAGTGAGCGCGGGTTGCAGAGCAACCAGACTCGAATACAAACAACAGGTTCGGCGCTCGCCGGTGGGACGCGTAGCCGATTTCTAGAATTAACCGAGCAGCCCATCCTCAAAGGAGTCATCGCCTGCCGCGGCCGGCTGGCCAGGACGCTCGCGGCCAGCCAAGAACAGCTCAGTCATCAGCGCTTGGAAGCGTTTGCTGCTCGCCGACATGAATTTGCCGCGCCGCAGCACCAGGCCATAGCTGCGTGCCGGAAAATAGGCGTCCAATGGTCGGCGCACGAGCGGCTCTTCGCCAGTGAGGCAGACATCGGTAACGATGGAGATGCCGAGGCCGAGCGTGACGTACTTCTTGATCACCTCCCAGCCGCCTGCTTCGAGGCGGACCTGATAGCTCAGACCCTGTTGCCGAAACACAAGGTCGACCAGACGCCAGGTGCTGAGATGGCGTGGCGGCAGGATCAGCCCGTGCTCGGCGATATCCCGTAATGAGACCTCGGGCTTCTCCGCGAGTGGGTGTCCCAGAGGCGTGATCAGCACCGGCTGATAGGTCACGATGGGGATGTAGCGAATGTCGTCCGGCACCTCGAGCATCGAGCCCACGGCCAGATCGACCTCATCGGCACGCACCATCGCCAAACCATCACGGCCAGTGACATTGTGTAGCTGCAGCTCGATACCCGGATACTGCTCGGCGAAACGTTGGATCGGCTCGGGCAGGATATAGAGTATGGTCGACTCGCCCGCAGCGATATCGAGTCGACCGCGATCCAGCCGGCCGCACTGCGCCGCGAAGGTCTCTTGCAGCCCATCGATGCCCTGTACCAGCGGCTGCGCCAGCTCGAACAGCAGCGAACCCTCGGGGGTCAGCTGGATCTTTGGGCCGCGGCGCTCGAACAGGATGGTATCCAGCTCCCGCTCGAGCGATTGGATCTGCAACGAGACGGTCGGCTGACTGAGCGAGACCAGCTCCGCGGCGGCACTGACGCTGCCAACACGCGCGGCATGGCAGAAGGCGCGCAGCTGCTTGAGTCGATTCTGGGTGCCTCGGCTCGTCATCGATGAGTCCGCCAAACAGGCCTCGGCCGGATACCGCGACGGGGGTGCGGTCGCGCTAAAGGACTGCTCACCGGTCCAGATCAACCAGGATATTGCGGGCAACCGCGCGCTGGTCTGCGTTGCCGTCCTCGAGCACTCGGTACAACAGCTGCTTGGCATGGGAGACCTCACCCGATGCGCGGAGCTGGTTCGCTTTGCGGATCAGGGTCTCGATCAGCTCGATCTGAGACGAATCATCGCTCGGACTTGGTGCCGGTTCGGGGGTCGCTGTAGGCGCTGATTTGGACTCGGACTCCAAGGCAGCCAGATCCTCGGCCTCGATGGCATCAAGCTCGGCTTCCATCTCCTCATCGGTCATTGGCCGATAGCGACCGGGCTCGTTGCGATCACCGCCGTCGATCTCGTCACCAACCATCATCGATGAAGGGCCGCTCGGAGCATCCTCTGGCTCCGAAGACCGCCTCGCAGCACTGCCAGAGGGAGAGCCTACGGGTCCGCCATCGGGTACATCGGGTGACGCAGGGCCTTCATCATCGGCATCCCGAGGCTTGACGAACCTTGAGAAGAAGATGCCCGCCTCAAACAGCAGCCACATCGGCAACGCCAGCAGCGTCTGGCTGATGACATCCGGCGGCGTCAGCAGCATACCAGCGACGAAGACCCCGACGATCACATAGGGTCGCTTCTGCTTCAGCGCTTGTGGCGTCGTCGCACCGATCGCAACCAGTAAGACGGTCGCGATCGGGATCTCGAAGGCGATGCCGAAGGCGAAAAACAGCTTCAGCACGAACTCGAGATAGAAGGCGATATCGGGCATCTGGGCGACGCCTTCGGGCGTCACCGCCGAGAAGAACCCAAACACCAACGGAAACACCGCGTAGTACGCGAACAGCATCCCGAGGTAGAACAGGGCGATGCTGGAGCTCACTAGGGGCAGCGCGAGGCGCTTCTCGTGGGTATAGAGACCCGGCGCGACAAAGCCCCAGAATTGATAGAGCAGATAGGGCATGGCGACGAAGATCGCCACCACCAAGGTCAGCTTGAACGGCGTCAAGAAGGGCGAGGCGACCTGGGTCGCAATCATCTGCGAGCCGACCGGCAGTTGCGCGCGGATCGGCTCGGCGACAAAGGTGTAGATGTCGTTCGCGAACGGGAACAACACCAGGAACACCAGCGCGATGGCAATGAGCATCCGGATCAGGCGATCGCGCAGCTCGATCAGATGCGAGATGAACGGCTGCTCACCACCCAGGCCATCTGGCCCTAGAGAATCGGGTGCCGATGCCCCTGGCTGCTTGGCCTTGTCTCGAGAGGCGGTCGATGTCATCCGAGGCGACTCATGACCGATCCTGAGGCGGCTCGGCTATTGGCGAGCTGCTCTCTGACGGATTATCTGGGCGACGATCTGGGCGAGCGCTGCCATCCGCAGCTTCAGTCGCAGCTTCAGCGCTGCTCGGCGCACCCGTCTTTGCAGCCGGTCGCGAGCTCACAGTCTCTTCGAGAATGGTATCCAATGGTCGGCTCTCGGCCTGCTTGCGCAGGATCTCCTTGAGCTCTTCTGCCTTGATCTCGCGGTCGATCTCCTCTTTCACTGAGGAGAAGGCACGCCGCGCCCGACCGACCCAGAGTCCCGCGGTACGTGCCAGCTTCGGCAGCCGCTCAGGACCGACCACGATCAAGGCGACGACGCTGATGACCAGCAGCTCTAACGCACCCACATCGAACATGTGCTCCGTCCTGCGCTAATCCTGTTAAAGCGATTGTTGACGCGATTGGCGCGCTCGATTGCTCAGCCTGCCGTCGAGCATCTCAGACCTTCGTCTTGTCGGCCGGCTTTGAGGAGGCCGCATCGCTCGTCGAGCCGCTCGAGTCTGAGGCCTGCTCAGACTTGGCAGCATCGAGCCGTTTCGGGTCTGCTTCATCGTCGGCGCCCTTATCGGCGTCGGTCATCGCTGAGCGAAAACCTTTGACGGCGTTGCCGAGATCAGAGCCAATGCTCTTCAATCGCTTGGTGCCGAACAGCAGCACGACGATCAGCAGGATGATTAAGAGTTGCCAAATACCGATTCCACCAACGCCCATCGAAACCTCCGGGAGCAGTCTTGAGGTCGCCCGGCTTGGGCAACCGAAATGTTCGTTCTAACCAGCCTGAGGCAGTGACTGCGTCAACGCACTGGCTGTGATTCAGCTCGCGATCCAACCGCAACCCGCAACTATACCGCATGGCCATGTCGCGGTGCATAAATCACGGCGACTGGCGATCCGTCAAGCCATCGCGAGCGGCCGACTCGCTTCACCCCAGCGCGCCCCCAGCGACGCCCACGCGATAAAGCCAGGTGCGGCGAGACGCCCACCTAGCCCTAGTCCGGCCTCGACGCCTTCTCGTCGAGTCCAGAGAGGCCGAAGCGCCGATCCAGCTCCGCCAAAACCGCATCCGGGTGCAAGCCTTGATCGGCCATCAGCACCAGCGAGTGGAACCAGAGATCGGCGAGCTCGGAGACCAGCTTCTGCGGATCACCGTCTTTGGCAGCCATCACGGTCTCGGTCGCTTCCTCACCGATCTTCTTCAGGATGGCATCCAGCCCTTTATCGTAGAGCTTGGCGACATAGGAGGTACTGGGGTCAGCGCCCTTCCGCGCCTCCAACACCTCAGCGAGTCGATTCAGCACATTGGACACAGTTCTCTCCCACTTTCTCCGGCCCTTGTGACCCATCCGCGAAAAAATATCGCCTCAAAGAGCACTCAGTTCTCAGCGGCGGTCCTCGGTGGCGTTCGCGGCCACGCGTTGCCCTTCAGCAAAGTCGAGGGTGCCTTCATAGATGGCGCGGCCTGTAATCGCGCCGATGATGCCCGGCCCGGCAACCGCCGCCAACGCACGCAGGTCATCGAGATGGGTGATCCCACCTGAGGCGATCACCGGAATCCGGATCGCATCGGCCAAGGCCCGGGTGGCGTCGATGTTCGGGCCAGTCAGCATGCCGTCACGACCGATGTCGGTATAGACGATGGCCTCGACGCCGTCGTTCTCAAAGCGTTGCGAGAGGGTCTCGACCCGATGCTCAGTCACCTCGGCCCAGCCGTTGATGGCAACCTGACCGTCCTTGGCATCCAGCCCGACGATGATGTGCCCAGGAAAGGTCGCACAGGCGCGCGCGACCAACGCCGGTTCTTTCACGGCCTGGGTGCCAATGATGCACCAGTGCACCCCGGCCTCGAGGTAGGCGCCGATGGTCTGCTCGTCACGGATGCCACCACCGACCTGGATCGGTAGATCCGGACAGGCAGCAGCGATGGCGCGAATCGCATCGCCCTTGACCGGCTCACCGGCAAAGGCGCCGTTGAGATCGACCAGGTGCAGACGTTTGGCACCGGCCTCAACCCAACGCCGAGCGACCTCAACGGGATCATCGGAAAAGACCGTTTCGTCGTCCATCCGCCCCTGGCGCAACCGCACGCAGCGGCCATCCTTGAGGTCGATAGCGGGAATCAACAGCATCGAAGACCCTCCAATGGGCAATTGAGGTGGATGCGAATGCAGGCCGGCATCGCGAGCGACTTGACGGCTGCAACAGCGCCTAGGATCAAGTCCGGGGCAAGCCAGGTTTGGCCCAGGTGTGGGCCAGACTCAGGCAACAGCGGATGCATCAAGACATGCCCTGCACGATGGACCTAAGCCAGCTGAAGATGGAGCGCCGTTGGGACACCACCATCGCTCGATCTGGACGCAGGGCTCCGAGCCGACCTCAGAGGCTGCCCTTGGTCGAGGGCGTGATGCCAGTCATGCGCGGATCGGGCTCTACGGCCATGCGCAGCGCACGGCCAAACGCCTTGAAGATGGTCTCGGCCTGATGGTGCGCGTTGATGCCGCGTAGATTGTCGATCTGCAGCGTCATCGCTGCATGGTTGACCAGGCCCTGAAAGAACTCGCGCAACAGGTCGACATCAAAGCTTCCGATCAGAGCCCTTGTGTAGCCCACCTCGTAGGTCAACATTGGCCGTCCGGAAAGATCGATCACCACCCGCGACAAGGCCTCATCCAAGGGCACATAGGCGTGACCATAGCGGCGAATGCCGGCCTTGTTGCCCAGCGCCTTGGCAAGCGCCTGACCGAGCGTGATGCCGATATCCTCGACTGTATGATGCGCGTCGATCTGTAAGTCGCCCTTGGCCTGCACCTCGAGATCGATCATGCCATGGCGGGCAATCTGATCAAGCATGTGCTCCAGGAAGGGCACGCCAGTCTCAAATTGCGTCCGTCCCGTGCCATCCAGATCCAGGCTGACACGCACCTGAGTCTCGAGGGTGTTGCGCTCGATCTCGGCGATACGATGTTGATGGGACTCGGTAACCGTCATCAGACCTCAGGCTCTCTCAAGGACGTGGAAGGCGCGGCGGCAGCCGTACAGTATAGCTTGGGCTTAAGACTCCAGCCAGAAGGTGACCGGGCCGTCGTTGGTCAGACTCACCTGCATATCGGCGCCGAAACGCCCGCTCGCGACCTGGTGATAGCGCTCGCGCGCGCGCTCGAGCAGCAGCTGAAACAGGCGCTCGCCCTCGGCTGGTGCTGCAGCGCTGGTAAAGCTTGCACGCGTGCCCTTCTTGGTGTCGGCGGCCAAGGTGAACTGAGGCACCAGCAGCAGCCCACCCGCGGTGTCAGCCAGACTCAGGCCCATGCGGCCTGTCTCGTCGGCGAAGACTCGATAACCGAGCAGCCGGTCGAGCAAACGCTCGGCACGGCCTTCGTTGTCACCCTTTTGCACCCCGACCAACACCAGCAGCCCCGCATCGATCGCGCCGATCACGGCTCCATCGACCTCAACCCGAGCCGAGCGCACGCGTTGCAGCAAGCCGATCATCGCCCTGCCTCAATATGAGCCGCTGCCGCGCTCGAGTCCAAGCTCCGCAGCCAGTCGATCCGTGGCCGACACCAGTGCGCGCGCAATGCCTGGCTCAAAGGCGGCGTGGCCGGCATCGGGGATCACCTCAAGCGAGGCTCGCGGCCAGGCCGCGGCCAGCTCCCAGGCCGAGCGCAGGGGGCAAATCAGATCGTAGCGGCCATGGACGATGACGCCGGGGATGTCCGCAAGCCTGTCCGCCTGCTCCAATAACTGATTCGGTCTCAGGAAGGCCTGGTTGACAAAATAGTGGCATTCGATCCGTGCCAGACTGAGCGCCAGCCGCTCGTCGCTAAAGGTGCGACGAATATCCGGGTCTGGCAGCAGGGTTGCACAGCGGCCCTCCCAGATCGACCAGGCCTTGGCGGCGGTCAGTCGCGCTAACTCATCGCTTCCGGTCAGCCGCCGGTGGTAAGCATGGAGCAGATCGGCTTGCTCCGCTTCAGGGATTGGCGCCATGAAATCCCGCCAATGATCGGGGAACACCCAGCTCGCACCCTGCTGGTAGAACCAGGCGATCTCCTCTGGACGACACAGGAAGATCCCCCGCAACACCAAGGCGCTGGCACGCTCGGGATGGGTCTCAGCATAGGCGAGCGCCAGAGTCGAGCCCCAGGAGCCGCCGAACACCAGCCAGCGCTCGATGCCTAAGTGCTCTCGGATGCGCTCGATGTCAGCGATCAGATCCCAGGTGGTGTTCTCGTCGATGCTGGCATGCGGCGTCGAGCGTCCACAGCCACGCTGATCAAAGAGGATGATCCGATAGCGTTCCGGGTCGAAGAACCGCCGATGCGATGGACCACAGCCGGCACCGGGTCCGCCGTGGAGGAATACAGCCGGGATGCCATCGGGATTGCCAGCCTGCTCCAGGTACAGCTCATGGCCCTTGCCGACCGCAAGGCGCGTTGCAGCGAAAGGCTCGATCGGGGGGTATAGGCTGTGGGGACTGTCTTGCACGTTCAGGGTCTGTTGTTCGTGGCGCTTGACCAGGTTGAGGACGGAACGGCGAATTCAACGTCGGATCGAGTCTTACAGCAGCGATACCGGCTCACCCAGCTCCAGGCCCAGACAGGTATCGGCGCGCCCCTGGTTGACTGCGAGCTCGACGAGACCGAAGGCATTGCGATACCAGAACGCCTCACCAACCGCGACATCGGCAAAGGTCCGCGCCGCCTGCAAACGATGCGCACCGGCCTGTAGCTGCTGATCCGCGGGTAGGTCGTCGGCGCGCAGCCCGGTCATCAGGTTTCCAAAGGCGTCAACATAGCAGATGCAGGCGCGCTGATCCGGCCAATCGGCGCCGACCAACACGCTGGGGTCGATCGGCTCTGCATCAGGTAGCTGCCCGGCTGCCACAGTCGCCGCGACCGGCACAAACAGGTCGCGACCGTGAAAGCTCGCGGACAACTGCTGCGGACGCCACTTGATCCGGTAGAGGGATGCGTCTGGATAGCGGCGCAGCAAGGGCAGGAGCAGCCCGTTGTCTGGGGCTAGCCACAGGTCTTGGCCGCACTCGGCCATGATCACGTCCCGGTCGGTGCCAACCCCAGGGTCGACGACGCAGCAATAGACGGTTCCTGACGGCATGCCCGCCTGCAGGCCAAACAACAGATAGGCGGC
>NZ_JBUDPI010000103.1:0-10512 GCF_054919635.1 Halochromatium sp.
GAGCGACGGTCTCATTGGTGACGATCATCACCCGCTCAGCGGCGACGAAGGGCCGATAGCATTCGGGATCAGAGAGCAGATCTCGACCGATGAAGATCGGATAGCTGCGCTCGCCGAGATCGACGTCAAGCCGATGACGTCGAGCCGTTGCCTCCGCGACGGGTCCAAGCACAGTCATGCTAGATCTCTTCTTCCTCGAGACGCCGCCGAATCTCCTTGACCACCGAGGCGGTGCCACGCCGCTCCGTCGACACCACCATGTCGGCGACCTGGCGGTAGATCGGCTCGCGCTCGGCCATCAGCTCACGCAGCCGCTGCTGCGGATCATCGGTATCGATCAACGGGCGACTGCGGTCGCGTGCCGTGCGAGCGAATTGTTGCTCAGGGCTACAGTGGAGATAGATCACGAAACCGCGCGCCGCAAGCTGTTGGCGATTCTCGGGTGTCAACACCACGCCACCACCCGTCGCTAGGACGATCCCCTCCTCCTGGGCCAGGTCTTCGACGACCCCGCGCTCGCGCTTGCGGAAGCCCTCCTCACCTTCGAATTCGAAGATGGTCGGGATGTCGACGCCGGTGCGGCGCTGAATCTCCTGGTCGCTATCACGGAATTCATAGCCCAGCGACTCGGCCAGCTGCCGGCCAACAGTGCTCTTGCCTGCCCCCATGGGACCGACGAGAAAGATGTTCGGTGGTCTAATCATGACTCTAGGTATGCCAGATTTGCCGATGGCAAGCAAGCTGCAGGCCCAATCCGAGCCCGACCTCACGCCAGGCGGCCCGAGCAGGCGGCAGCGCCGGCGAGCTCATCGTCAGCGCACGGCAAGCTCCGATTTCAGGATCTTCGGGGTCACGAAGATCAGTAGTTCTTCATTGTTATCCCGCCGATTCGTGGTCTTGAAGAGGTTGCCAACCACTGGCAGGTCGCCGATCCAAGGGACCTGCTCGCGCTGAAAGCTCTGCTCACGCTCGTAAACGCCACCAAGGACGATCGTTTCGCCATTGTCAACCAGGACCGAGGTTTCAACTGAGCGCGTATTCACCGGCGGCACGCCTTGGACTTCGTTCGTAAAGTCTGGGCTGTCCTTATTGACCTTCAAGTCCATGATGATGCGATCATCTGGCGTGATATGGGGAGTCACATCGAGCTGCAGCACAGCCTCTTTGAAGGCCACCGTGGTGCGGCCGGACGCCGCCGATTCCTGATACGGGATCTCTTGGCCGACCTTGATGGTGGCCTGGTGCTGATCGGAGGTGACCACCCGTGGACTCGAGATGATCTCGCCGCGACCTTCGCGCTGCATCGCCGAGAGCTCGAGCGTGATCAGATGCGAGCCGACCTTGCCGAGCAAGAAGTTGATCGCCCCCGACGGGTCCTGGGCCGGAAGATTGACCCAGAGATTAGGCGCACCAGTCTCGTTCTGGATGATGGAGTTGAAAGGGGTCCCCGTCTCCAAATCGAATCCGTAGGGACCCGCGTCGAAATTGCCAAGCCCGTCGATACCCCCATCGCCGGGATCTTGTCCGCCGCCGACCAGCAGTTGGTTCCCCGTGCTACTGCCTGTCGAGCCGCTGACGCCGAAGCGCACACCAAGATCGCGTGCAAAATCATTGTTTGCGATCACCACCCGCGATTCGATCATCACCTGCCGTACCGGCACATCGAGGCGGACGACGAGCTCGCGCAGCTCCTCGAGCTTGGCGAGCGTATCCTGGATGAGCAGCGTGTTGGTGCGCGTATCCACGGTCACGTTGCCGCGATCCGAGAGCAGGTTGTTTTGCTCGGACTTGATCAGCTCCGCCAGCTCCGAGGCCTTGGCGTAGTTCACCTGAATGAATTCAGAGCGCAGGGGCGCCAGCTCCTGGATCTGCTGACGTGACTCGAGCTCAAGCTTCTCCTGGGCCGCAATCTCCTGCGTCGGCGCGACCATGATGACGTTACCCGTTTGTCGCATCGACAAGCCCTTGGTCTTCAGGATGATATCGAGCGCCTGATCCCAAGGGACGTCTTTGAGGCGAAGTGTGATGCTCCCGCTGACCGTGTCGCTCGCGATCAGATTCAGGCCGGTGAAATCGGCCAGCAGCTGCAAGACCGCCCGGACCTCGATATCCTGAAAGTTCAACGACAGCCGATCGCCTGAATAGACGATCTTCTCTCGCTCCAGCTGCTCTTTCTCGGCCTGCGTCAAGGACCGTAACTCGATCGTGAACAGGTTCTCGGTCTGGTAGGCGAGGTAATCGAATTCATTCGTCGTCTGGATATCCACGCGAACATCATTGCCGACTGCGCGTGACTCAACGGCGACCACCGGGGTACCGAAATCGACGACGTCGAGGCGTCGAAAAAGCCGCGGCGGAAGGCTGGCTTGATCGATCTCGACAACGACGTCACGACCTTCCTCGGTGACATTGACCGGGGTCTGTGCCGAAGGCAGGGTGATCACGACCCGACCTTCGCCATCAGCACCGCGACGAAAGTCGATGTCTTTGACCGAGCCAGTGCTCCGTGCCGAGGAGCGGGCCGCACCAGCGCCATCGCGACGCCCTGGTTCTTGGGGGGCTTGGGCCACGGATTCTGGATTCAACGTGATCCGAACACGATTGCCGGTGGTGTTGATCGAGTAAGGGACGCTGTCGGTGAGATTCAGCACGACACGGGTGCGGTCACTGGCCTCGATTGCAACCAGACTGTGTGCAGCACCCAGCCCAATCGGGATCGACTTGCGGCCGAGCTGATTCGAGGCACCTGGGAAATCGATCGCGATCCGCGCTGGATTCTCGGTCGCGAAGTCGCTCGGCGCCGGCGGCATCCCGGAAAAGACGAGATCGCCCGCCACCTGCGTGCCTGGGAGGGCTGCGAAGTCGGCGACCTCGAGCCTCGCACCGAGGGCGGTCGCGACACTGAAGTAGGCCACAAGAGCGCCGATGATCGACAGCGCCCTCTGCCGGACCGGCCGTCGGGCCCAGCGGCAAGCTGCCTGCCGGTCAACCTGGCAGTCAACCTGCCGGTCAATTAGCTCAAGCCGGTTAATTAGCTCAAGAAAGCATCCAACCCAAGGCCTAGAGAGATTCATCATCACCACCGCCTACTGTTTCAGCGCCATCGATGCCTGCCTCTGCTCCCACTCGGCGGGCGCTTTCTCGACGATCTCGGTCAACGCCAATGCCGTCGGATCGATGCGAATGATCTTGCCATTGTTGCGCCCAAGATACTGCCCAGGCTGCACACGGTGCAGCATCCCATCCGGGGTCATGATCAGCGCCCAGCGCGTCCCGTGCTGCTCGAGCGTTCCGACCATCCGCAGCGAGTCGAGTGAAAAGGCCTCCAACGGCTCTTTCGGTCGCAACGGATCGGGTGAGATCCCGCTCGGGTTACGCCGCTGCAACGTATCGACCGCTTGCTCATCCATCATGAAAGGATCGCGCCGATCGTCTGACCGATAGGTAAAGGGATCGACCGAGACGATCTCCGGCACAGGCTCTAACGGCCCCGCAGGCCGTGCCCGTACACGCTCGGTATAAGACTCAAGCTCGGGCAGCGCAGGGTCCGCGCAGGCCGCAGCCAGCAGGGTCGTCGCCAGCGCGAGCGAGCAGCGTAAGCTCGAAGACAGCTCAGCGCCTCCAAGCTGCCCTTTGCAGCTCGTGGCGCCTTTCATGGCGTCTTCCCTGGCGCATTCTGGGCGCCTCGAGTCAAGCCTATCGCCAGACCCGCTCATGGCGCTGCGGGCTCCTCGAGGTATCGATAGGTCTTCACGATCGCACCAAGGGTCATCGGCGCGGTCGCATCCCCTCCCCTGTCGTCCTCAGCAATCCGAATATCATGCACGGTGACGATCCGCGGCAACGCTGCGAGGCCGCTGACGAAGGTTGCAAACGCATGGTAGCGCCCACGCACCCGCACCCGGATCGGCAGCTCCGCATAGAAGTCCTTGTTCACCTCCTCCGAAGGCTGAAACAGCTCAAACTCGAGCCCAGCCGCCAGCCCAGTCTGGGACACATCGACAAGCAACGAGGCAACCTCGGTCTCGTCTGGAAGCTGGCTTAGCATCGCTCCAAAGGACTCCTCCATCTGCGCCAGCTGCTGCCGATACCCCTCTAGGTTAGCCGCCTTATGCTGCTTCTGCTCGAAGCTCTGGCGCAGCTCGAGCTCCTTCTGCTCAACACGCTCCAACCGCTCGATCTGGCCGCTGGTGATGAAGTAATACCAGCCGAAGGCGATCACAGCACAGCCAAAGACGATGAGCACGACCTTGGCCGCTAACGGCCATTCGGTGATGTTATTGAAATCAAGCTCGTTGAGGTCCATCCGTCTCCCTCAGGCCCGCTCGGCGACAAGGGCGAGCGCATCCTCATCGCCGCCTGGTGGCTCCGGTCGCCGTTGATCGAAGCGTAGCCGAAAATGACTAAAGCCGGTCCCGGTCTCATCCTTATTCTCGATCAGCAACAGCTCAGGCTTACCGATCCAGGCAGAGGACTCGATGTTGCGCATCAGGGCCGACACCCGCGCATTGGACTGAGCACGCCCTTCAACCGTAATCCGCCCGCCTTCTTGCTCGAGCTCGATCAAGAACACCCCAGCCGGCACCACATCCACGAGCTGATCGAGCAGGTGAACGATCTCGGGCCGGCTTTCTTGTAGGTCTTGGATGACGCCCATTCGCGCCAGCAGATCAGCCTTCTTCTTCTCAAGCTCGTTGACCTCGCGGATGCGACGATTCAGGATCGCGATCTGGCCCTCCAGATAGACATTGCGGGCACGCTGAGCGTCAATCATGGCATCGAGCTGAATCTTGAGCAGCACGCCAATCAGCAGGGCCGAGCCAAGTGCAGCTGCGGCAACAATGGCCAGATCGCGCTTGCGGCGACGGCGCTGCTGCTCACGCCAGGGAAGCAGATTGATGCGAGCCATCAGTCAACAATCCGGCAGTCAGCGAAACCGACGCATCGCGAGTCCGACTGCGATCAGCATCGCATTGCGACTGCGCTGCAGCAACGCGCGATCGACGTCAGCGGATACCGCGATCTCAGTAAAAGGGTCTGCAACGCGCACCGGAAGCGCAAGTCGCTCGGCGATCTGCGTCCCGAGCTCGGGCAGATGTGTGACACCTCCTGTCAGCAGGACCTCATCGACCTGGCTATGCGCGCTGGTTGAATAGAAGAACTGCAGCGCCCGCGCCAACTGCCGAGCTAAGGCATCCTGGAAGGGGGCTAAGACCTCGCTCTGGAGCGACGCCGACATCGGCGTTATCGCCAGCGCTGCTAAGGCCTCATCAGGCCCCATCCTGGAACGGCGCTGGACCTCCTCAACAAGCTGCTGACCACCGAAGCTCTGTTCGCGTGCGTAGATGCTTTGCCCGCCGCGGAGCACATGCAACGTCGTCGTCATCGCGCCAATGTCGGCCACCGCCGTGAGCTGATGCACAGCCTCCTGCTCCGAGGGCTTGAGCAAGACTCCACAAGCCGTTTCGACCGCGTTCGATTCGATGTCGACGATCTCCACGCTCAAGCCCGCCAGCTCAAGCGCGGCAACCCGGTCATCGACGTTCTCTTGCCGCGAGGCCGCGAGCAGGACGTCGACCATGCCCGCTGAGTCCCGGGTCGGGCCGATGACATCGAAGTCGAGGTTGACCTCCTCGAGGGGATAAGGCACATACTGATCAGCCTCAAGCTGGATCTGCGCCTCCATCTCTGCGTCGGAAAGCTCGGCACTCAGCGACAGCACCTTGGTGATCACCGCCGAGCCGGCCACCGCAACCGCGGCCCGCTTCGTGCTCGATCGTGACCGCTTTAGCGCCGCAGCGATTGCCTGACCGGCTTGAGCGACATCGGCAATCTTCTTTTCGACGACTGTATGCGGCGGCAAAGGCTCGAGCGCCAAGGCAGCAAGACGACAGAGGCCCGGCTCGCTTGCCGCGCCCGGAACAAGCTCGACCAGCTTCACCGCGGTCGAGCCGATATCGATGCCAAGCAGTGCAGGTTGTTTCCGGCCGAATCCGAACATCGCGCTTCAGAGGCGTCCCCGAGCTGAGGCTAAAACCCTAGAATTCCATGAGTTTAGCCCGACTATATCAGAAAGCCGAAAACCGATACGCACCACTGAGTCGACATTAGAACGCATGCCCAGACGACACGGGAGCCGACTTGCTCGTCGCTCGCGCTTGCCGAGCTCCGAGCCAGAACAACCCAGAAGTAGCGCAAGACCACCTGCGCGCAGCGCCTGTGCCGGACAGCGGCGACAGCTTGCCTATGAGGCAGCGCGCATCATGCGCGAGCAGGGCCTGCTCGAGCTCGATCATGCTCGGCGCCAGGCGGTTGAGCGGCTCGGCATCAGCAACAGGCGCTGCTGGCCCGACAATGCCGAGATCCAGGCCGCATTAGAAGACGAGTATCGGTTGTTCCAGCCCCAAACTCAGAAGCAGGTGACCGCAGCGCTGCGCGAGCAAGCGCTCGCCGCAATGCAGACATTCGCCGAGTTTGAGCCGCGTCTCGTCGGACAGTCAGTCTCCGGCACCGCCTCACTCGAACAGGGGGTGCGTCTGCATCTGTTCGCCGACGACACCCGCCCGATTGTGTTCCGACTCATCGACAAAGGCATCCCCTGGCAGGCGGGCGATAGTCAGCATCGTTATGCGGACGGTACGCGACAGATGCATCCGTCCTTCGCCTTTGTCGCCGGTGAGATCCCGATTGAGCTGGTCGTGCTGCCCGATCGCGCGCGGCGCAACCCGCCGCTGAGCGCGATCTCGGACCGACCAGAGCGCGGACTGGATGCCGACGCGGTCGAGCGCCTACTCCTCGAGGACCGTGACTCACCCGAAGAGGCTGACAATCAATTGGACGCCCGTTAGCGCCGCGAGCAGGGCAGGCTGCTGAGCTGGCGGCGGGCGAGCGACTCCTGATCAGCGCTTGGAGATGGGGACGTAGTCGCGCACGCCGGGACCATGATAGATCTGACGCGGACGCCCGATACGATTGGCCGGGTCGCTCATCATCTCCATCCAATGCGAGACCCAGCCGACGGTACGGGCCACCGCGAACATCACGGTGAACATATTGCGCGGGATACCGAGCGCGCGATAGATGATGCCAGAGTAGAAATCAACATTCGGATAGAGCTTGCGCTCAACGAAGTAGTCGTCGCTGAGCGCGATCTCCTCGAGCTTCACCGCGAGCTCGAGCAGCGGGCTATCGGAGGCGCCGGGAAACTCCTCCAGCACCTGATGGCAGACCTCACGGATGATCTTGGCTCGCGGGTCGTAGTTCTTGTAGACCCGGTGACCAAAGCCCATGAGCCGGAACGGATCATCTTTGTCCTTCGCTTTATCAATATACTTGGCGACGTTCTTCACATGGCCGATCTGCTCGAGCATGTCGAGCACGGCTTCATTCGCGCCGCCATGCGCCGGCCCCCAGAGCGAGGCGATACCAGCCGCGATGCAAGCAAAGGGATTGGCACCGGAGCTGCCGGCCAAACGCACCGTGGAGGTGCTCGCGTTCTGCTCATGGTCGGCATGGAGGATGAACAGCAGATTGAGGGCCTTCTCTGCAAGCAAGCCAGGCTCGTAATCTGCGCAGGGCGTCGCGAACATCATGTGCAGGAAGTTCGCCCCGTAGCGCAGGTCGTTGCGCGGGTACATGATGGGCTCGCCGACAAAATGCTTGTAAGCAGCGGCAGCGATGGTTGGCATCTTGGCGATGAGCCGATGCGCCGAAACCTCCCGGTAGCGAGGATCATTGACGTCGATCGACTCATGGTAGAACGCCGATAGCGAGCCGACCACGCCACAGAGGATCGCCATCGGATGCGCGTCATAATGGAAGCCACTGAGGAACCGTTTTAGGTTCTCATTGAGCATCGTGTGGCTGGTGATCAGATGCTCGAAATGATCCAGCTCCTCCTCGGTTGGCAGTTCGGCATAGAGCAGCAAATAGGCGACCTCGAGGAAGCTGGCCTTGGTGGCAAGCTGCTCGATCGGATAGCCCCGGTAGAGCAGCACCCCCTTTTCACCATCGATGAAGGTGATGGCACTGTGACAGCTCGCGGTGGCCATGAAGCCAGGGTCGTAGGTAAAGAAGCCAGCATCACGGTAGAGCGAGGAGATATCGAGCGCACCAGGCCCCAGGGTGCCTGTCTTTAGCGGGTAATCGAAGCGCTTACCCGCTTCATTATCAGTGATGGTGATGATCTGATTGGCCATAGAGATCTCTCCCGTCTAACAGTCCGCTCGACTCAGCACCGCCTTATGCTCCGAGCGCCGAAGTGGATATTCAGCCAGGTGGCCAAAAGCCGTCAGGCCCACGAAAACGTAGAGGCATACGCACCCTTTCAGGGCGCCCTGCACAAAGGCTGTGCGCGCTCGCCAGGTGAGTCGGTAGACCGAGACCGCCCCAAGCGGCCGCCGTTACCGCCAAGCACGACCAGGCCTCCCGAATGGCCTATTCTACTCGAGGCTTGCAATCGCTTGAGGAACCTTGTCCTAACCGTCTCCCGGCTTCGATTAGCACGAAAGATGCCGCACTCAACCCAGGCTCTGTGTGCAATGACCGATCCCCGCTTGATCCAGCACCCAAGATCCAACTCGCTCAACAGGCTTGCAGAGGTCGCACGGCAGAGCCAGATTCTTCTTCGGTGCGCAAGCTGAGGAGCTGAGCCGGATGTTGTCGGTGCCAACAGACGGGCCGGATCAGAGCCGCATTAGGCAGGATCAGGCGCCACGCGGGCAACGCCACTGGCGATGGCTGCGCGCGCAACCGCTGCGGAGACGGTCTCGCGCAGCCGCGGGTCCAACGGCTTCGGGATAATGTAGTCCGGGCCACGCGTTAGCGCTGTCAGGCCGTAGGCGTCGAGCACCGACGCCGGAACCGGCTCCTTGGTGAGGTCTTTGAGGGCATGCACCGCCGCGATGCACATGGGCGTATTGATGCTTGAGGCGCGGACATCGAGCGCACCGCGAAAGATGAAGGGAAAACCAAGGACGTTGTTGACCTGGTTCGGATAATCCGACCGCCCCGTGGCCATGATCAGATCGTCACGCACCCGCAGCGCCACCTCAGGCCGTATCTCCGGAACCGGGTTTGACAGCGCAAACACGATCGGCTGTGGTGCCATCGATCCCAGCATCGCTTCGCTGACCAGATCAGGGCCTGAGAGCCCGATGAAGACGTCGGCGCCCTCGAAGGCATCGGCGAGCGTGCGCCGCTCGGTTTCAACCGCGATCTCGGCCTTGTGGCGATTCAGATCGGTGCGTCCCTGATGGATCACGCCCTTGCGGTCGACGGTCAGGATCTTGTCGGGGCTGGCACCGAGCTCGACCAGCAGCTTGATCGACGCGATGCCAGCCGCTCCGGCGCCGAGCACGACGACGCGCGCATCGGCAAGCGACTTGCCTTGCATCTCGAGCGCATTGAGCAGGCCAGCTGCGATGATGATCGCGGTGCCGTGCTGGTCGTCGTGAAAGACCGGGATATCGAGCCGCTCAATCAGGGCCTGCTCGACGTCAAAGCAATGCGGCGCGGCAAGGTCTTCGAGGTTGATCCCGCCAAAGGTCGGCGCGATCCGGACCACGGTCTCGATGAACGCCTCGGGCGTCTCTGCATTGACCTCGATATCGAAGACGTCAATGTCGGCAAAACGCTTGAACAGCACCGCCTTGCCTTCCATCACCGGCTTGCCAGCCAGGGCACCGACATTCCCCAGACCAAGCACCGCGGTCCCGTCCGTAATCACCGCGACCAGATTGCCCCGATTGGTGTAGCGATAGGCATCCTCAGGATTGGCCTCAATCCGCCGAACCGGCTCTGCAACCCCAGGTGTATAGGCGAGCGAGAGGTCACGCTGGGTGGCCGCAGACTTGGTGATCTCGATCGCCGTCTTGCCGGGCCTCGGCGTCTCGTGGTAGGCGAGCGCAGCAGCGTTCAGCGCCGCATCGGCATCGGTTTTCTGGACATCAGACATGGATGGCGCTCCGTGGGCGTTCATGCGCCGGTCGAGCGCGGGTGGCGCACCAGCGCCAGACGAGTGTCGCAGCACGCGCTCTTGGCAGGGCGAGGCAGACTCTAGGTTGGTGCGCTCAGGCGCTGGTCATGCGCCGCTCATTAGGAGTTGGCTGTGCGCCTTGGCATCAGCCAGTCAGGTCGCGCACTGAGACGAGACTTAACGACCGTACTTGCGGCGGAACTTATCGACGCGGCCGCCCGTATCGAGGATCTTTTGCTTGCCAGTGAAGAACGGATGGCAGGCAGAACAGACCTCGACGTGCAGCTCGTCCTTCAGCGTCGAGCGGGTGTTGAACGTATTGCCGCAACTGCAGACGACTTTCACATCTTGATAATCTGGGTGGACGCCTTCTTTCATGGCCAGCCTGCTCCAAATCGGCTTTCTTGTCAGGTTAATCGACGAAGCATAGCTCGCCTACCTAAGCTCCGCAAGCCCGCAAGCTCCGTTGACCTGCCCCTCCGCGATGGTCTGACCGCTTCGGCCTCGCGTATCTGGTACTCTGCGGTGGCCGGCGT
>NZ_JBUDPI010000104.1:0-10488 GCF_054919635.1 Halochromatium sp.
GTGGCTGGCGTGGCTGGCGTGGCTGGCGTGGCTGGCGTGGCTGGCGTGGCTGGCGAGAAAATGAGGCAGGCGTTGCGGTTCCGGCAGCGGCGCCCAGGTACTCGATGATGGTGCTCAATGATGTCGAGCGGAGCTCGATTGCACCCGAGTCGTGATAGGGCGCGTGCTCGCTCCCTGAGACCCGTCAGCTCGTTCGATGCCAAGGCCCCATGCTGAGCCGAAGCCGAGGCCCCATGCCAAGATGAACGGCCGCCGCCAGCCTGCTGGACGCAGGCGCCGAGCTAGACCGGTCGGCGGGTGGCCCGGCGGCCGTATAGGTGGGTGACGCAGCGACGCATGAGCGCCTAACTCACGTCTATACCCATCGCAGATCAGTTTTCGGCGCTTCGAGCCCGCTCCGGGTCGGGCAGCGTCGACCGGGGGACGCCGTGAATCCGTCCTTAATGGAGGCTTGACGACGGCATCCATGCCGTCGACACCCCCGCTCGCCGCCACCCGACCCTCCGCTATGTCGTGCCGACAATTGGCGTGCTTTGGGTATCACTCAAAGGAAGGGAAAGGGGCCCTTTCAGGCCACTCAACCGCGTGCGAGTTGTTCTTTGGTCTCACGCAGCGTCGAGGCGGTGACACAGTCTTCGCCGGCCACGCGAGCTGCACGCTCGGCTGCATCGCGCAGTCGCTTCGCAGCCGAGATCCGGGTCAGCATCGGCGTCGCCTCGAGGATCTCGTCCAACAGGCGCTGGGCGTCGGACTCCCAAGGCAGCTCGCGATGCAGGCGTGACGGGGTCGCCTCGACCCGATCGAGATCGGGACCAAGCGGCAGGATGTTGAACAGCGCGTCGAAGAGCGCGTTGCAGACCTCTTGGATCAGATAGGTCGCACCCGAATAGCCCATGAACGGGGTCCCCGTGTGGCGGCGGATGATGGTGCCAGGCAGCGAGGCCGGAATAAAGGCGGCGCGGCCCCCGATCTCGGCCAAGTACATCCGCTCGTTGTAGCCACCGAAGACGATCAGCGGCGTGCGCTCGTGAACGGCCTCGCGGACCGCGTCGTTGTCGGGCTTCTTTCCGGGTCGACGGGGGAAGGCGAAGTTGCAGGGCAGCCCCATCTCGTCTTCGAGGAAATGGCGCACCCCGCGGGTATAGGTCTCGGTCGCCGCGATGCCAAAGCTCGCCGTGCCGAAGAAGTCCTGGGTCACCGAGCGCCAGAGATCCCAGATCGGTTTGATCGTCGTGTGCTTCTCGCGCTCGATGAAGGGCTCCGGATCGAGCCCCAGCAGCTCACCGAGGGCACGCAAGAAATTGGTGGTGCTATGCAGTCCAATCGGCGCCTGCAGATAGGGTTTCTCTAGGGCCTCACAGAGCTTGCGGCCGAACTCGCGGTAAAGACAGACGTTGACCTGGGCATCGGCCAGGCGCGGAATGTCGTCAAGATGGGTACCGAGCGGAAAGGTCATATTGACCTCGGCGCCGATGCCCTCGATCAATCGTCGCACCTCGGCCAGATCCGACCAGGTGTTAAACATGCCGTATATCGGGCCAATGATATTGACCAGCGGCTTGTCGCCCTGTTGGCCTGCCTTGGCCTTCTTCGCCTTGGCCTTGGCGCGCTTCTTAGCCCCTGCTACACCATATTGATTCCAGAGCCAGGCGATCGCCCGATCGGCACTCTGCCACTGGTCTTCATCGATGGTGCGCGGCAGGAAGCGCTGGATCGGCGTTCCCGAGGGTGTAACACCCCCGCCGATCATCTCGGCGATGCTGCCGGTGACAACGACGGCCGGCTGCTCGGGATCAAGGGTTGAGAAGGCACGACGCATCGCGTTCTCAGTCCCCTCCTGGCCGAGCTCCTTCTCGCCAAGTCCGGTGACGACCACGGGCAGCTCGTGCGGCGGCAGCGCGTCGGTATAGTGCAGCACTGCGGTGACAGGGAGGTTCTCGCAGCCGACCGGCCCGTCGATGATCACCGACAGTCCCTTGACCGCCGTGAACACATAGACCGATCCCCAATAGCCGCCGGCGCGGTCGAGGTCTTGGATCAGCATCAGGACTCGTCTCCAGACTGCGCTGACTGGCCTGTTGGATGGCCTAACTGTTCTTGGGCTTGTTCTAGGGCTTGTTTTTGGGCTTGCTTATGGGGCTGCTGACGGGCCGATTTCGCGCTCGGCTTACTCGGGCGCGCGGTCGGTTGACGATCCCAGACACCGGCGGTGTCACCTTCGCCAACGCCGGCGAAGAAGGTGGTCATCCGATCAAACCGTGCCTGGCTGGCGAGCGCGGCATTCACCACCTGCGCCAGCGAGCCCGCACCGGCAGGCCCCATTAAGGGTCGTGCGGAGATCAGATTGGTGAAGTAGAGCGCCGGAATCGACTGCTCCTTCGCATATTGGACAACCGGAGTGGTGCCAATCGCCACATCCGGCTTCACCGCATCGACCGCGGCCTTATCCTGCTCCAAGGCGGCGCGGAATTGGACCACGACGCCTTTGGCCTCGAGCCATTCGCGGTCGGCATCCGACCAAGGCGTCCGTGGCGTCGCGGTGCCCACGTAGGGCACCCGCGCCCCACTCTCGATCAGCAGGCGCGCTACCAGCAGCTCGGAGCCCTCGTAGCCCGAGACGGTGATGGTGCCATCGATCAGCGCTTTTGACATAGCCCCTTTGATCGCCGGCAAGAAGGCATTCTTGGCGGCAGCAACCTTGTCGTCAGGCACGTTGCAGGCCTTGCCAATCGCCTCCAGCCAGGCGGCGGTGCCATCGTAGCCCACCGGTGCCGAGCCGATCACGGCGCGTCCCGCCTTCTGGAACTCGCGGATCGAAGCGGTGTAGTAGGGATGGATGGCGGCGACCGCTGCGCAATCGAGCGCGGCATAGAGCTCACGCCACTCGCGGGTGGGCACCACGGGCCCCGTCGCCAGCCCCAAGGGCTCGAGCATCGCACCGATGCCGACCGGATCGGCCGGAAACATCTCGCCGAGCAAGGTCACCGTGGGCCGCTCGCTGCGCCCCCCGCGCGGCGCCTGCACCGGCCCCTGCTCGGCCTCACCGCGCGCGTAACGCAGCATGGCACTCGCCAGCACATCCTTGGCCTCGGCATGGGTCGGGACGCCAAAGCCCGGCACGTCGATGCCGATGATGCGCACGCCGTTCTGCGTCTTTGGCAATAACCGCAACGGCACCCCGGAGGCGGTCGGCACGCAGAGGTTCATCACCACCACAGCGTCGTACTTGTCCGGGTCCGAGAGCTGCTGGACAGCCTCGCGCACATCCTCGAACAGCTTGCCGGTGACTAGGGTCTCGGAATCGAAGGGGACATAGCCGACGCTACGCCGCGCGCCATAGAAGTGCGAGGTGAAGCTCAGCCCATAGACACAGCAGGCCGAGCCGCAAAGGACGGAGGCGGTGCGGCGCATGCGCAGACCGACGCGAAGAGACCCAAAGGCCGGACACATCGTTTGGGGCTGATCATGGGGTCCGGTGGGATAGTCGGTCGCCAAGCGCTCGAGCACATCGCTCTTACCCGCCGCTTCTGCGGCTCGACGCAGTTCATCGGCGCCTGCATGGCAGCCGTGACCCTCCTCGTTGAGCGCTGCGTCGTCGCTCATCGGGGCCGAAGACTCTGTATGCATACGCCTCTCTCGGGCTCAACAGCGGCCGCCTAGGGCGCTGTCATGCCTCGTCGTAGATGACTTCGAGGGATGGCTTATCGAGGCTGCCGGCTGGGCACATATCCTCGATGCTCGCGGGCTCGAGCACCACGTCGCGCCCCACCACATCCCCCGAGAATAGGTTCAGCAGCTCGTCCTGACTCAGCGGCGTGGCTCGCAGCGGCGGCGCCTCGGTGGCATTCACGCCGAGCTCCTCGAACAGCGGCGCCCAGGCACCCCCAGGCTGTCCGACGATCTGATAGGCCGCGCTCTTGCGCCGGATGTCATCATCGGCGGGGATCGACGCGAGCACTGGGATGCCGACCTTCTTCGCCCAGGCCTGCGCCTCGCCGGTGCCGTCATCCTTATTGATGACGATGCCAGCCACGCCGACATTTCCGCCGAGCCCACGGAAGTACTCGACCGCGGAGCAGACATTGTTGGCGACATAGAGTGACTGCAGATCGTTGGAGCCGACGACGATCACCTTCTGGCACATGTCGCGGGCGATCGGCAGGCCAAAGCCGCCGCAGACCACATCACCGAGGAAGTCGAGCAGCACGTAGTCGAAGTCCCACTCGTGGAAACCGAGCCCCTCGAGGATCTCAAAGCCATGGATGATCCCACGCCCACCGCAGCCCCGGCCGACCTCAGGGCCGCCGAGCTCCATCGCAAACACGCCGTCGCGCTTGAAGCAGACATCGCCGATGGCAACCTCTTCGCCAGCGGCCTTCTTCTTCGATGAGGTCTCGATGATCGTCGGACAGGCCTTGCCACCGAACAACAGCGTCGTGGTATCGCTCTTCGGATCGCAGCCGATCAGCAACACCTTCTTGCCCTGCTGCGCGAGCATGTACGACAGGTTGGCGAGCGTGAAGCTTTTGCCGATCCCGCCCTTGCCATAGATCGCGATGATCTGGGTCTGCTTGAAGCTCGGCGACGCGCTCGAGGAGACGGCCGACTGCTCGGGCAAACCGACGTTCACAGCAGTGGACGCTACAGAGGCGTTAGCCATTCATTCCTCTCCAATCGAGAACCATCTTCAGACAGGTCGGATCATCGAAGGCCGTCTCGTAGGCGGTGGCCGCATCGGTCGCCGCATAACGATGGGTGATTAGACCTTCTAATGAAAGCGCTCCGGATTCGATCAGCCCGCGCACGGCAATCAGATCCGACTCACGAAACTCGGCCACGACACGAAGCCGCAGCTCGCGCATGAAGGCCGGCGGGAACTCGAACGACAGCGGCGCTTCGTAGAAGCCCGCGAGCACGATCTCTCCGCCGCGCGCCAGACGCGCGATCAGCTGATCCAGCAGCAGGCTATCGCCGCTGACGTCACAGATCACCTGGTAATCTGTACGGTCATCGCTTTGCGGGTCGACGACATCGTAGCCCACCGCACCCTTGGCCCGTTGCGGATTCGTCTCCCAGACCATCGGCGGCGGCGCACCCAACGCAATGGTGACCCGCGCCAACAGTCGTCCGAGCACACCATGGCCGACGATCAGGTCCGGACAGGTCTTGCCCTCACCGGCGATGGCATGGTGGGCGGTTGCAGCCAGCGCCATCAGCACGCCCTGCTCACCCAGATGATCGGGGATCGGCAGCAGCCGCGCGCCGGGCACCACGACCCGAGACGCAGCGCCGCCGAACAGGCCGTTCACGTCACCATAGCAGCGCGCGCCGGGCACGAACACCTGCTCGCCCTCGCTGCGACCGCTGTCGACGCCGGCCTTGATAACCCGCCCAACCGACTCGTAGCCAGGCACTAACGGATAGCCCATGCCAGGAAACGGCGGCATGCGACCCGTCCAGAGCAATCGCTCGGTGCCCGTGCTGATGCCGCTATAGGCGATGTCCACGACACAATCGGCGTCGCTCGCCGTCGTCAGCTGCAAGCGCTTGAGCGCGAGCTGACGCGGCTGGTCGAGGACGACGGCGAGTGAGGACATGTCAGCAGAGGCGTTCACAGGATGCGTTGCAATCAGTGCTGGCTCGGTCGGTGGCGGAAATGGATGACTGAATTCAGGCGATTAAGCCCGAGAGCAGTCAAGTGTCAGTCTAGCTTGACTGTCGATTATGTCAAGATAAATTTACACATCCATCAACAAGGCTCAGGTCACCTGCGCGACCAGGAGTCGCGTCTGCATCGGGCGCCGAGTCCGCTGCATCCGGATTGCATCGAAACCCGCCTCGCGGAGCATCGCCTTCAGCTCACGCGGCGGTCGCGGTCGACCACTGCCCATGGCCAACAGGTAGAGACCAAAATAGGCATCGCCAATCGGCTCGGCCCCCGGGGTCTCGGCCATCGGCTCTGCCAGCAGCAGCGTGCCGCCAGGCTCCAGCGCCGCCCGCACCGCGCGCAGGATCTGCATCGCCTTGTCGTCGTCATGGTCGTGCACGACGCGCACCAGCGAGCAGATATCGGCCCCCTTCGGCAAGGGCGTGCTCATCAGGTCGCCACCGAAGGTCTCGGCCCGATCACCGAGACCCAGCGATTCGAAGCGCCGCTGCGCTCGCGCGGCAACCGCTGGCAGATCAAACAGCCGGATACGCAAGTGCGGCCAGCGCTCGGCCGCCGCGAGTAGAAAATTGCCCTGCCCGCCGCCGACGTCCATCAGGCAGCGGTGCCCCTTCAAGGAATAGGCATCGAGCACATCGCCAGCGACGAAAGCGTTGGAGATGCTCATCAACTCGCTGTATTCGGAAACCGATGCGTCGCCTTCCTGCGCCGGGTCGAGCGAGCTCGCATAGGCCCAGTAGCGGCCGAGCTCGGTCTCTTGCTTCTCGCCGCGCAACAGCGCCAACGGATCATCCAGGTCGCGATAGAGCATCCGGTGATGCTTGACCATGGCCGCAATGCCAGGATTGCCCAGCATCGCCGCGCCGTGATTGCCGAGGCCGAAACGCGCCGAGCCTGCATCATCGACACCGCGCCGCTCGAGCAGATCAAGGGCCACCGCCGCGCGCAGCAACCGATCGGCCTGCGCCTCTGTCATGCCCATCGCCGGTGCCAGCGTGCTCAGAGACTGTGGTCCCGCTGCCAGCCGGTCGAACAGATCCAGCTCGACACAGGCATAGAGGATTTGCGAGTAGACGAAGCCCGCGGTGATATCAAAGAGGGATTGCGCGCGACGCTGTGCGACCGCACGCGTCAGCGGAAAATCCGCCGCCCAGCGTTGAAAGCCCGGGCGGGCGATCAGGCGATTGCGCCACTCACGCCAGTCGAAGCCAAAGCCCATCTGCTTGCCCCTCAACTTGCCCCTTAGGCGCGCGCGGCTGCGAGCCGGCGCATGAAATCCTCGCCCATCGGGGGCGGCAGCAAGCGCTGCATCTCACCGATCACCAAGGCCTGCAGCTTGTCGGCACCGGGGCAAGTCGGTATCGAGTCCACCGCCTCGACGACCAGGCCGACGAGACGATCAAGCGCGCCATCGGTCCCGAGCTCGGCGACAGCGCTCGGGCGCTCATGCGCCGCATCCTGACCGACCGGCTTACCCAGCTCATCGGCATTGCCCGCCACATCGCGCAGATCATCGGCCACCTGATAGGCCTCGCCAAGATTAGCCCCCAAGGTGCGCCATTCAGCCGGATTGCGCCCCGCTGCTGCCGCGCCGGCCTCGGTGGCGGCCGCGAACAAGGCTGCGGTCTTCTGCCGATGGTAGTCACTCAGATCGACCTGATCCTCGCACTCCCAGGCCTGGCCGGCGACAATGCCGTCCTTGAGACCCACGGCTCGACCCACGATCATCAGCAGCGGCGCGAGACGCTCGGGATGGCGCAGCGTATGCCAAGCCAGATTCTCGAATGCCAGCACGATCAAGCCATCGCCGGCGAGCACCGCGAGACGCTCGCCATAGGCACGATGCACCGAGGGTTGGCCGCGGCGCATGTCGGCATCATCGAAGCACGGCAGGTCATCGTGCACCAGCGAGGCGCAATGCAGCAGCTCGAGCGAGGCCGCGGCTGCATCGGAGACGGCGGGGACATCATCACCGCAGGCCATGGCTACGGCGAGACAGAGGCGCGGGCGCACCCGTGAGGCTGGTGTCAGCACGGCATGGCGCACGGCCTGCCGCAACAAGGGCGGCGAGTCATCACCCATTCCTTTCGTGATGGCGGCGTCTAGCGCCTGCTCAATCCGCTGCAAGGCATCCATCAAGTGCGTCCCCGTAGAAACAGTTGACTATCGGGCCGCCGGCCATGCTGCGCCCTGAGGATCATCGGAGCGGCCTGTTACCCAGTTGTGTCATGTAAGATAGTCAGCTACCTCAGGAGCGTCAAACGACTGGGATCAACTCTCCCGTCGAAAACGCTCCCAATGTAAGCAGTTTGAGCGAGGTGGACTGTGGCTACGGATCGAGTCGTGATCGTTGGGGCCGGAATCGGGGGATTGACCGCGGCTGTCGAGCTTGCCGCGCGCGGGCTCGATGTGACGGTACTCGAGCGCGCCAGCGGACCTGGCGGCAAGATGCGCCAGGTAGCTGTTGGCGAGCACCGGATCGACGCCGGGCCCACCGTGTTCACCATGCGTTGGGTGTTCGAGGCCATCTGCGAGGCCGCCGGCACCTCGCTCGAGTCCGAGGTCGATCTCGAGCAGGCGGAGATCTTGGCCCGCCATGCCTGGAGCGCCGACGAGCGCTTGGACCTGTTCGCTGATCTCGAGCGCTCGGCGGATGCGGTTGCGGCCTTCTCGGGTCCGGCCGAGCGGCAGCGCTTCCTCAACTTCAGCAAGGATGCCCAGGCCATCTACCGCACCCTGAAGGAGCCGTTCATCAGCGCCACCCGGCCGAGCCCAGTGGGGCTGGTGCGCCGGGTTGGCCCAGGTGGTCTCGGCGGGCTGATCAACATCAAGCCCTTCGCGACCATGTGGTCGGCCCTCGGGCAACATTTCCGCGATCCGCGCCTGCGCCAGCTCTTCGGCCGCTATGCGACCTACTGCGGCTCATCGCCGTATGTGGCACCGGCAACCCTGATGCTGGTGGCGCACGTCGAGCAGGATGGTGTCTGGCTCGTCAAAGGCGGCATGCACGCGCTCGCGCAGTCCTTCGCCGGACTCGCCGAGCGACTCGGCGCCCGCTTCCGCTACCAGACCGAGGTCAGCGAGATCGAGCTCGAGCGCGGCCGCGTCAGCGGGGTCAGATTGGGCAACGGCGAGCCTGTACCCGCCGACGCCGTGATCATCAATGGCGACACCAATGCCGTGGCCAGCGGGCTATTCGGCAAGCGGATCAGTCGCGCCGTGCCGCCAACGCCAACCGCCGACCGCTCCCTCTCGGCGGTCACTTGGAACCTGGTCGCGAAGGCCGAAGGCTTTCCGCTCAGCCGCCACACGGTCTTCTTCTCCAGCGACTACCAGGCCGAGTTCGACGACATCCTGGCGCAAAAGCGCTTGCCGCGCGCACCCACGGTCTACATCTGCGCGCAAGACCGAGACGCCCAAGACGGGCCGCCGCCCGAAGGTGCCGAACGCCTGCTGTGTTTAGTCAATGCGCCGGCGATCGGCGATACCCATCCCTTCCATCCTGCAGAGATCGAGCAATGCGCCCAGAGCACCTTTGGCCTCTTAGAACGCTGCGGCCTGAGTATCCAGCTGGACCCTGCGCACACCCAGGTGACCACGCCAGCGGTCTTCGAGCAACTGTTCCCGGCCACCGGAGGAGCGCTGTACGGCCGCGCCTCTCATGGCTGGATGGCCTCGTTCTCTCGGCCGGGGGCGCGCACCAAGGTACTGGGGCTCTATCTGGCGGGGGGCAGCACGCATCCGGGGCCGGGCGTGCCGATGGCGGCCCTCTCCGGCCGGCAAGCAGCGGCGAGCTTGACCGCGGACCGCGTTTCGATCAGGCGCTAAGCGCCAATGCCTATCAATGGTGGTATATCGATGCGCTGAGCGATGATGATCAGTATGGGATCACCATCATCGCCCTGATCGGCAGTGTCTTCTCGCCCTACTACGCCTGGGCTCGACGCCGTGGACAGGCCGATCCCGAGCACTTCTGCGCGCTCAATGTCGCCCTCTACGGCAAGGATCGGCGCGGCTGGGCCATGACCGAGCGCGGTCGCCAGCAGCTATTCCGCAGCGCCGACACCCTCATCATTGGCCCGAGCCGCGTCCGCTGGGACGGCAACAGCCTCAGCGTTGAGATCGACGAGCGCGGTGCACCGATCCCCAAACGCATTCGCGGTCGCGTGCGTGTCCACCCCCGCGCGCTGACCGGCCAGCTGACCGAGCTAGACCCTGCGGGCCGGCACCGCTGGTGGCCGATTGCCCCTGAGTCACGGGTCGAGGTCGAGCTCAGCGAGCCCGGTCTGCGCTGGTCCGGCAATGGCTATCTGGATTGCAACGGCGGCGACGAGCCACTCGAGAACGGGTTTCGCCAATGGGACTGGTCACGCACCAAGCTCAGCCGTGGCGCAGCAGTGCTCTATGACACGACCTTCATCGATGGCCAGCGCCGCGCCTTGGCGCTGCGCTTCGACGGCACCGGCGCAGCCGAGCCATTCGAGCCACCGCCGAGAACACCGCTGAAGACGACCTTCTGGTGGCGCATCCCGCGTGCAACGCAGGCCGACTCGGGCCAAGGCGCCGAGGTGCTCGAGACACTCGAGGATACCCCCTTCTATGCCCGCTCGAGCGTTCGCACCACCTTGCTCGGCGAGCGCGTCACGGCCTTTCACGAGAGCCTATCTCTGACGCGCTTCGACACCCCCTGGGTGCAGATGCTGCTGCCGTTCAGAATGCCGCGCATCGCGCTCGGGCGACCGGCCCGCGCCCGCTAGCCCGACCTGATTCCAGCTGGACCCCCGCTGGACCCCAGCTCGATCAGAGACGAACGGACGACG
>NZ_JBUDPI010000105.1:0-10473 GCF_054919635.1 Halochromatium sp.
TGGAGTCAGCCGGGCGTCGAATCGGACGACTACCTTCGCGATACTCGTGCCAGCCCGCCGGGTCACCCGCTCGCGTCGCGTTTCCTAATACCCCAGCGGTGGCGACCACCGAGACGCGAAGCTCCTCGTGCTCGGCCTGCGCCAGTACCGCGCACTGCATGTTCGCCGCGGTCGACATCAAGGCGGTGGTCGCCGCGGGCAAACCCGCATCAGCACAGGCTTGCGCATGAAATCCATCAAGCCGCGAAAGCCTTGCCTGATTGCGACGATACTGCAGGTTGTGGCCAACTCCCTCGCAGCTCTGATGGTTCGCGATATGGGTCAGATCCTCGCGCAGGCCGCCGTTGACCTTGCAGGTACTGAGCACGCGGTGCCGAGTCTTAAGCTCGGCCCAGAGGAAGCGGCGATGGCGGTGAAGAGAATAATGATCGGTATCGCGCAAACGCATGACGGCAATCAGAGATCGAGACGGTCTTCGTCGTCCCGACCGTTACTCGAATCTGGACAACCTGGAGGTGTCAAGGTGCTGCAATTGAATCCGCTTAGCTGAAGCCTTGAGCGAAAAGGGCTTAACAGAACAGCCCAGACAGCGGCGGATCAGGGCGACTCACGGCAATACGGGGCAAATTAGCGCAAATTAGCGCAAATCAGGCGGAGCGTGCCAACGCCATCAGCTGATAAGGCTCCAGCAACAGCTCTTGAGTCGCAATGATGGTCTGGCCCGCGAACAGGTCGACCATGGTCTTACGCATCCCCATCTGGCGCAAGCGCCGGGCTTCGAGGCGCTGTGGGTGCTCGCTGAAGTTACCAATCACGAAGACGGTGGACTGTTCGCTCGAGCGCAGGAACCCAAACACCTGACGATTACCGGTATCCAGCAGCTCCGTGTCGCCACGCGCGAAGGCGTGGTTATGACTGCGCACCTGCAGCAGCCGCAGCAATCCCTGGTAGACCCGGCCTGAGACGGTTTCCATATCGCGGCGGTGCTCGGCGCGCTCCCAGTCGAAGGCACTGCGATGCAGCCAGCGCGAGTCACCGACCTTCTCGGAGTCCTGATCGTAACCGTAGTCGTTCAGGGTCGCGATCTCATCGCCGAGATAGATCAGCGGGATACCACCGATCATGATGATCACCCCGTGGATGAGCAGGATGCGCCCGATCGCCAGCTCAAGCTCGGCCGCATCGTCCTCGACCAGCGCCTTCTCGAGCCCGGTCAGAGAGGCGCAGGTGCCAGAAACCCTGGCGTCACCGGTCAACGGGTCTTCCTGAAATGGAGCCCCCCTGGCGAAGCTACCGTCGAAGCGCCCGGTGTAAAACCGGGTCAGAAAGCGCCGATGTGCATCGGGGTCGAAGCCAACCGCCTCAACATCGTCGTTGGCGAAGGCCCAGCCGATATCATCGTGGCAGCGCACGTAATTGACCCAGGCGCAGCCCGACGGAACCGCGAAGCGGCTTCGCATCGCCCGCTGCAGCACCCGCACGTCGCGGGTCGCTAGCGCGTCCCAAAGCAAGGCCATCAGCTGCGGGTTGTACGAGAGCGGACATTCATCGATGCTGATGTACTCGCGCACCTCGTCCGGGTGCACGATGGCCTCCGACTTGAACACCATCGCCGGCGCAGCGATGCTGACCAGGGCGTTGAAGGCCTGGATGATCCAATGCGCCTCGGGCAGATTCTGCGAGTTGGTGCCGAGCCGCTTCCAGAGGAAGGCGACGGCGTCCAGGCGCAGGATCTCGACGCCCTGATTGGCTAAGAACAGCATCTCTTCGAGCATCCGGTTGAAGACCACCGGGTTCTCGTAGTTCAGGTCCCACTGATAGGTGTGGAAGGTGGTCCAGACCCATTTCTTGATCCCGGTGCGATAGGTGAAGGCGCCAGGGTGGTCCTCACCGAAGACCTCGGGCATGGTCTTCTCGTACAGATCCGGCAGCGTGCGATCGGGGAACAGCCGGTAGTAGCCCTGATGGACCCGGTCACCGGCCAATGCTACACGCGCCCACTCGTGCTCGTCGCTGGTGTGATTGAAGACGAAATCGAGCGTCAGCGAGATCCCATGATGACGTAGCTCGGTGGCCAGCTCGGCGAGATCCTCCATGGTGCCCAGCTCCGGATCGACCTCGCGATAGCTACTGACCGCGTAGCCGCCATCGTTGTCGCCGTCGGGCGAGCGGAACACCGGCATCAGGTGCAGGTAGGTGACGCCGAGCTCGGTCAGATAGGGGATGCGCTCGCGCAGACCCGCCAGATCCCCGGCAAACAGGTCGACGTAACACATGGCACCGACCATCCGATTGGACTGATACCAGTACGGATCAGCACCGCGCATCGCATCCAAAGCCTTAAGCTCTGGAGAGCGCGCGATCCACATCTCGGTCGCCGAGGCGACGATGCTCTCAAGATGATAGAAGAAGTCATAATAGCCCCCGTAGAGGCCATACAAGCGCTTAAACAAGCGCGGAAAATGGCGCTCGAGCCGCTCACGGTAACCGAGCCATTCAACCTCTTCGACATCGCCACTAAAGCGCTGCTCGAGGCGGGGGAGTAAGCGCGCAAGCGATCGGTCCGCTTGCTCGCGTACCCAATGCTCGTCGTTGATCGGCGTCTTGTTATCCATTGATCCTTCGATCTTTTTAGCTCTCGTTCAGTTGTCGACCTCAACGACGGCGCCATTGCCATCATTGCCCTCGATCAGGACCAGCTTCCCTAACGTCGGATGGCGAACGACGAAGATCTGAAACAGCGGCAGCTGCTTCGTAGTCACGAGCGTCCCTTCCTCCCTGAGGTCCGCGATCACCTGCTTCTCGGCATCGAACATGCGCATCGATGGATGTCTCCTGGGTTAGGACCTTCGAGAGGAATAACAGCGTCGAGCGGACTCCGACGCGAACTAGAGCGTTCGCCGTCGGAGACAAGCAGATACCAAGACGCTCGCTTAGGTGTCCTTGCGACGGCGCAGCATCAGCGTCACCGCGATGCCAGCGACAGCGACCCCGCCAACACTGATCAACATGGCGTTGTCGTCTAGGAAGGCGATGCCGATGGTACTGAGAATCAGGAAGGCACCAAAGACCGACATCTTCCAGTCGATGTAGATGCCAGAGAGGAGCGCAGAGAGACCCAAAACATAGGCCACGACAAAGCCCTGACTCTCAGCGTTCAGGAAGTGCGGAGTATCACCCATAAAGAGGAGATTGATCACGACCAAAACTGCGCCCCAATACAGCACTTGCTTGCCGATGTAGACCGCCTTCTCTCTAGTGCCCTCGCCGGACCCATGCCAACCGCCGATCAACGAGACCAGCGCCACAAATGGCATGAACAGCTTCCACAGCTCGGTCGCTCGCTCGGGATCGGCATCGGTCATCGCCGTCAGCACGATCGAGGCAATATAGAGCGCGAGATAGGGCAGGCTCACGAACAGCACCTTGATCCAACTGGCCTTGTTGGCTTGCTGGTCTTCGGTCATCAGGGCTTCAGACACGTTGGCGTCTCCTCTGTTAGGCAAGTTAAGGCTGTGCCGAGCTGGTCGTGGGCCCTCGTTCACGCTAGGCGTCCACACTAAGGCTATCGTCCACATCGCTTGACCACTGAGGCACAGGTCCAGCAACCATCGTCGATGGCCGCCTCTAACATAGTAACAACGCGGGTATCGGCTAGACCAACCGCGACGCCCGTGAAACCCCACGCCATCGCCGCCGAGATAGCAAAGGCCTCGGCCGTTCTGCCCCTATCTTGCCTCAGCTTTGGGGTCCGCCCTGACTTCCATTCAAGGTCGGGCTTATACGTGGTCGGCCTCAACGGCTTCGAGCAATCGCTCGTAGACCAGCGGGACGCTGTAGGCGACACGGTTCCATGACGGGATCAGCTTGGCCTCTTGAGGCCCTTTGGTCTGCATCCAGGCGTCCCAGAGGAAGCCACGAAAATGACCTGCCGCTGCTTCTTCCTGATACAGATCGTAGACGAGGTCATTCACATCAGCGTCGTAGCTGTACTTGCGCACATAGGTCAGCGCGGTCTGATAGTAGGTATGCAACAGCATATCGACATAGGCGTCGTCAAGGGGAATACCGTGCGAGCGCATGTAGGTCAGGTAGAACTTGGCGATGTCGACCACCATCCGGTGCAATCCCTTGGACGTGTCGTGCGGTGACAGCTCCTGATGCTTGTGCTCGTAATTGGCAGCCAGATCGATCTGCGCCACCTGCCGACGCGTGAGCTGATCGTAGACCTGTGACAGCGTCGCAACCTCGAGCCCCCAGTCGTAGGCGATGTTGAGCCCTCTGGCCAGATCCGAGGAAAAACAGAACTCGCCTGCTAGCGGATACTTGAAACCGCGGTGGTACTCGAAGAATCGCTGAAGCTCGGGCAGGCCCTGATTGCACATCACGCGCGACAGGGTATCGACGAAGGGGGTCACGAACAGCCGCGTCACGCGCCCTTTCATCGATCGCTCGCTCGGAGAGATGCGCGCATAATAGCCTTTGCAGAACTGAAAGGCGTTGTTTGGATTAGCCACGGGCTCGATCAGCCGCCCCAGCATGGTGCGGTCGTAGGTGACGATGTCGCAGTCATGCAGCGCGATGGTATGGGCTTCGCCGCGCGCGAACAGATAGCCGAGGGTCACCCAGACCGACTGCCCCTTGCCTTGTTGCCCGGTGGGAATACCGCGCTCGCCTAGCTCGGATAACAGTCCCTGGATGCGCGGGCCATCAACCCAGACGACTCGAACCATGCAATCGGGCCGAGCCAAGCGCCCGAAATAGGCCTGAGCCTCACGGAACTGGGCTTCTTCGGGCGCGCCGCCCAGCGCCACGACAATACTGCGCAGGTAGCGGACCTCAGCGATCCGGTCAACGATCCGATCGAGCACGTCACCATTACTGATCTCACTGAACAGAGACGGCAACAGCAGGCACATGTGATCCTGCTTGGCATGGGATTCAAGCTTGCGCTCGAGTCGGCTCAGATAGGTATCCGGATCAAAGGCCTCATGCAGCCCGTGAAGGGTCGTGATCTGCGGTTCTTGGTGGAAATCGGCCATGCGCTATCAACTCCTGCCGTGGATTGCGGGACGATTGACCGCAGGCACAGCCGACCGGGCGAGCCGGCCAGCTGATTGGTTGTCACAAAAACGGCGCCCGGTGAAGCGGCGCCAGAGGCTCGGTGGCAAACGCTATTCGTGGGCGATACGCTTATCAGTGAACAGATAATCCTTCAGCTCGTCATCGAACTTCGAGTCGCGACGTCGAATCCATTCCAACAACATGGACGCATGCTCCTTTTCCTCGTCTCGGTTATGGGCGAGGATGGCTCGCAGCTCGACGTCTTTGCAAGCATCCACGCGCTGGTTGTACCAGTCGACGGCCTCGAGCTCTTCCATCAGCGAGACGATCGCGCGGTGCATATCGCGCGTTGCATCCGATAGCTCAGCGATCGGCTCATGATATCCCTCGTTCGACATCGCTTATCTCCGATACAACAGGGTCGCCGCGAGCGACCCGAAAAAAGAAACGAATAGGGCCAACTGAGCCTGAGCGCACGAGCTGCGCGCTCTGGCAATCATCCAGCAGCCTTCATTGTCCGAATCCTCGCGCCAGAATACAACGCGCTTTGGCCCCATTGAACCCGGTATTGAACCCGGTTCGACCGACCTTAGGAGAAGGCGCTCGCATCCAGCGACAGCCCAGAGGCACCCGCGCTGCTGCCTGCTCCGCGACCGGCCGGCCCCACCGAGACCAGCACCTGAGCATCGCGCGGCAGCACATCGACCTCGGCACCAGAGGCGATGAGCTGCTCGGTCTCCATCACCTCCATCACCGCAGCCAGCGTCTCTGGGTCTTCGCGGGCGATCTCATTCAGGGCCTCACCGACCACCCGTGGACGGGTTGCTGCTGCCTCGGCCATCTTCTGCGAGACCTTAAAGGCCGTCTCACTCTTGATCAGTCCAACGCGGTTCTCGCCATCCTGCTTCATCGCGCTGGTGACCTGAATCAGGCGCTTGACAACCTTCTCGGTGATGTTGTCCACCATCTGCCGATCGGTAAAGGCCACCTTACGGATATAGACCGATCCGAGCTTGTAGCCCCATTTCTCCGACAACGGGGAGACCGTTGCCCGAACCTTGCGGCTGAGCTGATGACGATCCTCGAGCATCTTGTCCATCTCCAGGTTGGAGAGTGTGGAGATGGTCGAGCTGGCGACATTGGCCTGCAGCGAGCCCTCAGGGTTTGCATTGGTAAACAGATAGGCCACCGGGTCGCAGACCTGCATCTCGTACCAGATGCCGACGCCCATCGGTGTGCCCTCCTCCGAGTTCACCATCAGATCGCGCAGGTAATACTGCCGCAATGCCGTGTTCACGAGATAACGGTTGCCGAAGAAGGCCACGAGCAGCGCCTTGGGACCGAAGTAGGCGATGGGAAATCGCAGACCCGGCTCATCGAGGGTGCCGATGACCTTGCCGAAGAGCGTAAAGACCTGGGATTCGCGCTCACGCACCACCGCATAGAGGCCGAAGCGTCGCGCAATACCGAGCAGCACCGGGATCGCGACGATGCCGAGCACAAAGGCGATCAAGGGAGAGAATGTATCCATTGGCATGACTAGGCACCTCCGCGAGCAGGCTGATCAGCGGCACTGAGTCCAGTCACCGTGGCTGTGCTCTCATCCGCCGCGGGACCCGCGACCTGAACAATGCGCTTCGCCTGCTTCAGCAGTGGGATACGCATGTTGCGGATATAGGCACGCAAGGCTGAGGCCCCGCCGGTGCGTTTGATGCCCATCAGGGTTGAGGCCAGCTCGCGCAGCGGCGCGACTTCGGCTTGGGCATTATTGCTGGCGATATCGACCGCGCGCTTGCTCATCGTGATCTGCTGCTCGGCGTCAGCGCGCGCGGTGCTGATATCGGCGGCGACCTGATTGCGCGTGCTGTTGATTGCAGAAAGGGCACGATCCACCTCGGTTGGCGGGTCGATCTGAGTGATCAACGCCGCATCCAGCTCGATGCCGTAGCGCGCCCCCGTCGAGCGGCATTGGCTCTCCATGTAATCGTTGAGCAGCGGCAGGTTCTTACGCAGATCGTTGATCGAGACCCCCTCGGTCAGCTCAACCGCTGCGCTCGCCGCCTCGCCGGAGACGTCACCGGTATCGACCAGGCTCTGCCCTTTCGGATCGACGAAGTTGGCGATGCGCTCGCGCAGTACGGCAATGAAATAACCCATCACATGCTCAAGCGGGCTATCCACGCCGAAGCAGTACGCATAGAGGTTCCCCTCAGCCACACGGAAACGGATCTGGCCGTCAACGCCGGTGGTGAGATTGTCCTTGGTCACTGCCTCAATGGTGCTCTGGCGCTTGGTGGGGTCCCAGGTCAGATCGATCGACTGGGTGGCAATATCGACCTTGTGCACCTCTTGCCAGGGCCACTTAAAGTAGGGTCCACCCGGCCCAATCACGCGCAGCTGCGGGAAGCGGTAGCGCTCACGCTCATCCTCATTCAGGCTGTCATCGGAAACCCATTGACCCTCGCCGAGCCGCACTGCCCGGCCGAACGATGTAAGCACCGCGCGCTCATTGGGCTTCACCGTGTAGAGGGCGCGGATAAAGACCTTGATAACGATATAGACAAGAAGCCCTAACAGGAACGCGATTAGCAACATCAAGACCCCCATGATTGGAAAAGCGGTTGCGAACAGGGATGTGAACAGGCCCGGCCCACGGGGTTAAGCGACCCGTTGCCGACGCTTCGTCGTCCCGAGCCCAGAATCCAGAACACCCAGCGTTGGGAGCCCAGAGCCGGGAGTCCAGAGTCGGGAGCAGGAGCTCAAAGCCAGAAGCTCGCTCCGACTCAGCCACCCGGAGCCGCAGCGTCGATCAACGCCGGACGAAGATCGAGCTGAGCGGGGACCGATCCCTGTGCACGAAGAGGATGAGAGCGCCAGCCCGCCGTCGGCTCGTCAAGATCGGTCGTGATCTCGCCTGAGAGGTCGGCTGAGAGGTCGGCTGGGCTGAGCTCCGGCCGAAGCCTTTGCGACTCTGTCAGGTCAGGGCGAGCGGACGCAATCTGGGCGCTCATCGATAGTCCCCACCAGGGATCAGGCGCGGGCCGTTGCTTGGCAGAGGCTGTCAGCCCGTCTTGCGTAGCGACTTCAGGCTGCAGCCCCCCGTCACGCTCATCAGTGTGAGTCTTGGGCGGGATGGATGTATCGGTCCGCTGCTTCCGCATCGGCGTTGTTCCAGCCAGTGGTGTCTGCTGGGGCTCGTCTTCATCCTCGGCCTCAGTCTCAGGGAGCTCACGAAAGACGATACGGTCTGCGTCTGGCGGCACCTCAAGCGCGGCAAGCAGGCTTGGATCACGCCCATAGACATCGTGCCGAAAGCCAATGCGCCCCTCCTCATCGGCGCGTGCGGTGAGATAATACAGCAGCACTGGCAAATGCTCATTGAGATTCACATAGCGGGTGCGGCCGCGATCAACGACGCGTTGGATCGCTCCCATATCCCAATCTTGCTCAGCCAAGATCTCCCGCGCGAGGTCCAGAGGCTCCTGAACACGGACACAGCCATGACTGTAGGAGCGACGACCGCGCGCAAACAGGTGCCGGCTCGGGGTGTCATGGAGATAGATCGCGTGCCCGTTCGGAAACATGAACTTGACCCGGCCGAGCGCATTGCGGGGACCCGGCTGCTGCACCAGACGGTAGCGCCGATGGTCGGTGGGATTGGACGGATAGACGCGGCGACCCGTACGCCGATCAATCACGCGGTAATCTCCGGGAACACCACGCATGGTCTTTTGAATCGAGCGCGGCACCGACCAGGTGGGGTTGAACACCAGATGCTCCATCGCATCCCGAAACATGGGCGTTTGGTTCTTTTCGGTGCCAACGACCGCTCGCGTGCTCCAAACCGGCTGATGATCACGCACCATCTCAAGCTCGAAGGCGGTGATATCGACCAACAGATAGTCGCTTGGCAGCTCATGGTAGAGCCAGCGCATCCGCTCGAGGTTGGCACGAATCGACGCCAATCGATCATCGAACGGATGATTCAATGCTGCTAACGTGCGTGGACCGATGATGCCATCCTGGGCCAGACCGGAGCGCCCCTGGAGCTCACGGATGGCGTCGTAAAGCGCCTGATCGTAGATGTCCGGCTCAGCCGTCGGCGGAAACTCATAACCGTCAAGGAGCGTGAGCTGATCACGAATCCGCCGCAGGCGCGGGTCGCGCATGCCGATCTTCAGATTGGCTCCGCCCGGTATCGGCGTCCAGCCACCCTCGAGCTGCAGACGCTCGTTGAGCGCGAGATAGCGTCCGTAGCCAAGCTTGAGCTGCTCGTAGAATGGCGCCTTGGGCAACATGGCATCGACCGCTGTGGTCAGGTCTGCGGCGGCCAGCGCATCTTGCATCTCGACTCGGAGGTCGGCAGCGTCCACCGAATCGACGAAGGTCCAGTCCGGGTTGATCTCCTTCGGGTTGTGCTTGCCGTATTGGAGATGATGCAGATAGCGCAGCAAGGCGTCGCTGAGAATTAGCTCGGCGCGCCAGCGTTCCTCGACGTTATCGCTGGCCTTGAGCGTCATCTCCGCCAGGAGCGCACGGATGGCGTCGGCGTTGAAATCGTTGGGCTCTAGACCATGCGCGACGCTGCCATCGGCAAGATCGAGCATCGACTGCGCCCGCGTCGAGCTCCAAGCCGGGAGAAAATCGCGTGCCTCGTAGATCTCGCGCAGTAGACGCGCCGAGAACAGCGGCAGCCCGGAGATCGCCTGATCGAAGCCCTCGTCAGCCCCTCCCGTACCAGGTCCTTCGCGATGCTTTCGCAACCGGTCACCAGACGCCAGCGGCTCTGGGGCCCTGTCATCGCTCTCGCTCGGTGTCTGGCCTTCAGGGTCAGTTGGATCGCTTGCCGGCTCGCTGGCTTGGGTTGGGGCCTCCGCCTCAGCTCGAGAGTCGATCGCAGCGTATGAGTCGGATGCGGCTGGGGTCTGCTCGGGGGCCTGGGTCTGAGCTGGGGTCTGAGCTTGGGCCTGATCGCTAACGCAACAGACAATGAACGCCAGGGAGCCGCTCAGCAGGAACGCAATCGAGCGGGATGAGATCGAACTGGATGAGATCGGACAGAAACTGGCGGCCTTGGTCATGATCCCACCCGACTGCTAGTGAATCCGGTGTCGCCCGTTACAGCCTTGGCCAGCAGTGGCTTGATCGAGACCAAGGCGCAAGCTCAGCTCTCGCCGATCAGCTGGACCCGGCCATGCTCATCGACCGCCTCCATGCGTACATCAAAGCCCCACAGACGACGAATATGTTTGAGCATCTCGTCAAGCGAATCGCCCAATGGGCGCCGATTGTACCGAAAATGTCGCAGCGTTAGTGAACGATCGCCACGCACATCCACATTGTAGGCCTGGATATTAGGCTCTCGACTACCAAGGTTATATTGGTCCGCAAGCCGTTGTCGAAGGTGCC
>NZ_JBUDPI010000106.1:0-10442 GCF_054919635.1 Halochromatium sp.
CTGGCCCCCCCCCGAATCAATTATCGCGCCAATATTCAAGCGCTGGCAGATGCCGGCTGCTCTGCAGTGGTCGCGTTGGGCGCTGTCGGTGGGCTCCATCCAGCCTGCTCCCCCGGGGCCCTCTGTCTACCCGATCAGCTCATCGACTACACCTCTGGTCGAGTGCACAGCTTCTATGACGACGAGGCCGACGGCGTCTGCCACGTCGACTTCACCGAGCCTTATAGCCAAACCCTCAGGCAGCAGCTGCTCGCTGCGGCGAGCACTGCTGGGATTGCGCTGCGGGATGGTGGAACCTATGGGGTCAGCCAAGGACCCCGGCTCGAGACGGCAGCCGAGGTGCGCCGAATGGCGCGCGATGGCTGCGACTTAGTCGGCATGACGGCGATGCCAGAGGCAGCGCTCGCGCGTGAGCGCGATCTCGACTATGCCACGCTGGCATTCGTGGTCAACTGGGGCGCTGGTCTCAGTGATGACGCCATCGCCATGGAGGCGATCAACGGACAGATCCAGCGCTGTGCCGACACGATTGCGCGCCTATTAGCAGTGTTTGCCGAGCAGCGGTCTGCGCCACTTGGCTGAAACGGTGCCGGTTAGTGTTTAATGCTCACACCCAACCAAGAAACAACCCGCGGAGAAACGATCATGGCCGACGACCAGGAGCAAAATACCGTGCAAGATGCTGAGCAGAGCCCAGTAGAGGAACAGCCGAAGCCTCGCATGGGATTCCTGCCAAAGCTGGTGCTTTGGAGTCTTGTGCTGCTATTTGGATTTCTTTATCTCGGCTCGCTCGAGCGCAAGTCCGGCGAGCCGATGGTTCCGTTCAGCTTCGGTGGTGATGACCGCGAAGCGCCGGTCGCTGCCGCTCCCGCCTCTAGCAGTGAGGCTGCCAAGGCGGAGGCCAGCGAGGGAGCAAGCGAGGGGGCGACTGAGACTGCCGCTGCTCAGCCCAAGCCGGCGCCGACACAGCCAACGCCCGCCGCTCCTAAGCCGAGCGCTCCGAGTGCTCAGCCGCAACCTACAGAGACCGCTAGCGCCCCTGCTTCGGACGAAGCCGATGTGAGCAAGCAAGAGGCCGAGGCCTTTGCGCGTGCGGTGATGACCAAACAGCCTGAGTCGGCAACCGCGGCTGCGCCGGCTACAAAAGCGGCCTCGGCATCATCGGCTGCAGAGCCAAAACCGGCAGCCCAGCAAGCCTCCGCATCCAAGACAGCAAAGGCCGAGAAGCCGAGTGCTCAGAGTTCCGAAGATGCGGGATCAGCCAAGTCGACCGGCACCGCTGAGGCCGCCGATGCGGCTGAAGGCGCGAGCGACTGGGCTACGACCCGCCGTGCTCAGCTCGATGCCTTCTATGCTGAGCGCCGGCGTCAAGCCGAGGAGATGGTGCGCCAGCGCCGCGAAGCGATGCGGCATATGCAGCCTGGGCGCTGGCAAGCTGCGCCGCCAGTCGCACCCTATGGGGCGTATGGGCCTTATCCCGCGCCACCTCCAGTGCCCGGCTATTATCAGCGTCCAGCGGCGCCTAATGCATCGTCCTCATCGAACTGAGGGCTGCTGCGGCCCGGCCCCTGCGGCCGGCCGCCTTGCTGCCTGAGCAGAAGCGATGCTCGCTAAGCTGGGCTCTATTCCCAGCGGGGCCAGCATCCTCGATGGCTCTTCCCAACGAGTTCTTCCCAGCGAGCTATTCCCAGCGGAAGAGCCGTGATGCGACGCTGATTAGGATCGTGGCCATGACCAGCAAGAGCGCTAGTGCTGGCGCAATCTCGAGCACGCCGGCGCCGTCAATCATGACGGCCCGCGCGCCCTCCACCAAATAGGTCAGCGGCATCAGGGTTGAGACGGCTTGCGCCGCGCTACTCGTACCTTCCATCGAGAACCAGACACCGGAGAGCAGCAGCATCGGCCAGGAGATGAGGTTGAGCAATCCATCGGCCAATTCCTCGGTGCGTAGTCGCGCGGCGACGATCAGGCCCAAACTAATCATGCAGAGTGCGCCGGAGACGTAGATCAGTGCCAGCGCCAGGTAGGAGCCCCGCATTGGGAAATCCAGTAATAGCAGCGCTCCGGTATAGACGATCAAGCTTGAGGCGAGCACCACCATCAGCCGCGATAGGATCTGCGCGATGAGGAACTCGAGCGGCGTCAGCGGCGTCGCCTTCAGCCGCCGTAGCACGCCGTTCTTGCGGTAGCGAACAACAACCCAGCCAACACCCCATAGGCTCGAGAACATCAGGTTCATCGCGAGTACCCCGGGCACGGCCCAGTCGGCGTAGCTCAGGGCCTCGCCGCTCGCGGTTTGGCGCACCGGCGCTCCGGCAGTCGGCTTCGATGTCTGCGATGGGCCGGCGTTCGGCTCGGCGCCCGCGAGCGAGCCAAGCAAGAGACGCTCAGCGATCGCGCCATTCGCCGATTCCGGGTTGATCCAATAGCGAGCAGGCTCACCTGCTGTGGCAGCCGTCTCGATCAGGAGGTCAAGCTGATGGCGGGCGACCTTGGCGATGCCCGCCTCTCGCTGTCCGATGGGAACGAGTTGGATGGCCTCAATCGAGAGGAAATCGTCGAGCTGGACTCCGCTATCTAGCGAGATCGGTCCTGAGTTGCTGTTGATCAGCCCGACCTTGAGCAGGGTTTGACTCCCGGCTCCGAAGATGAACGCGAAGGCGACGATCATCATGACCGGCATCAGGATGTTCCAGATCAGGCCGGCGCTATCGCGGTAGAACTCGCGGTTGCGGGCCATGAAGATCGCCAGGACGCGTTTCGAGCTAGGCCGACTGACCGCCAGTGCCGCAACGGCTCGGCTCAGCCGAGCGTGGGTCCCTCGGCTTGTCATGGTTTTCATGCCTGCTTTCTTCTGGCCGACTGTCATTGCGTGGGGATGAGACCCGAGGTTAGGCCCTGAGGCTATGGCCTGTCAGTTTGAGGAACAGGTCTTCCAGGCTTGGGCGATCGACGCGTAAATCGATCAGCGAAGCGCCATGCTGCTCGAGCGCTTCGAGGGCTGTTGGCACCTCGTCGACATAGATCTCGATGCTGGTGTCGCGATGCTCTGCGTTTGCTGGCAAGGGGTGTCCACTTGGCCATGCGCTGCTCGGCAGTCTGAGGATTGCGGTCGGGAAATGTTCCCGAATCAGTTGCTGCGGCTGGCCCTGGATAAGGATGCGGCCATGATCGACGATGGCGATCTCGTCGCACAGGCGCTCCGCCTCTTCCATGTAGTGGGTGGTCATGAGGATGGTGGTGCCGCGCTCGCGTACTCGATCGATAAGCGACCAGAAATTGCGGCGCGCTTGCGGGTCGAGCCCGGTGGTGGGCTCGTCCAAGAAGACGAGGGTCGGATCGTTCACCAGGGCGATGGCGAGCAGCAGGCGTTGGCGCTGACCGCCTGAGAGCTTGCGTGTGTCGCGGCCGAGAATCTCTTGCAGATGGCAGAGCTGGATCAGCTCATCGAGATCCGCGTGGCGTGGATAGAGCGCGGCAAACATCGCCAATGACTCACGGACCGTTTGAAAGTCCTGTAGTGATGTCGCTTGGAATTGAATGCCGATCTGCTCACGGAAGCTACGATCGAGCGCCCGACCTCGGAATAGCACCCGACCTGCGGTCGGGACCTGGATGCCTTCGAGTATCTCGAGCGTGGTCGTCTTGCCGGCGCCATTCGGACCGAGAAGCCCGAAACACTGGCCGGGCCGGACACCAAAGCTGATGCCGTCGACGGCGCGGACAGCGGGGAACTGCTTGACGAGTCCTTCTGCGGCGATGAGAAAGGGCGCTGCCATCGGCTTAGCGGCTCGATGAGCGCTGGAAGTGGTGGCTAGGGGGCGGTGTGCAGGCACATCCTTGTGCGCAAAGCTGAGACCAGCCAGGCTCGAGATCACTGATCCCAGGCATTGGGGCAGTCGTCTCGGTCCGAGGTCGCGTTCGTTACGCTTAGTCCTGATCGCTCTTGGTGGTATCGATCCCGAGCGGGATGTAGGCTGCGCAGGAGCCGAAATAGGCCGTGCCCAGCAGGATCAGGCCCAGCAGCGTGAGCCACCAGGGGCCGGTGACGATTCCGATCAGAACGAGGATGCCGGCAGCGGCATAGCGGATGTTGCGATCAGTCTGCCCAACATTCTTGATGAGGTTCATAAGGGGCTCCTAAGTTTCGACGGTTCTAGAGATGACGACGCTGGCAGCGATACCCGATGCGAGGATTGAGCTGCGGCTGTCCAGGCGCTGTTGAGGAGGAGATGGGGGCCATGGCTTTGGTCTTCCGCATCTGGACCGATGCCAGAGGACCATGCCTGTGAAACCGCAGTGGGCTGGTCGGCAGCTACTGCGTGATGTCGGATTATACGAGGAGGTTGGCTGCCTGGACGTTGCGATTGGACAATCGAACTGGCGAATTCGAGCCTTTGCCTGCTAGGTTGTTACCCTGAACAGCCGCTTCGCTGTCGTCTCACGTCTCATCCAGAGAGTTACATGCACGGATTTCAGTTGTCCCGGACCCTGTTCTGGGCGGTGATCGCCTTTCTTGCGCTGCTCGCCTTTCGTCCTTGGATCGAGGGATGGCTGATCGAGCATCAGGCGGCGCCGCGGCCGGTCACGGCGCGTGGTGATTTGGCCGCTGACGAGCGGTCGACGATCGCGATCTTCGATGCCGTCAGCCCGTCCGTGGTCTTTATCACCACAACCGAAGAGCTGGTCAATCCCTGGACGCGTGATCCAAACGCCGTTCGTCGCGGGACCGGGTCGGGCTTCGTCTGGGATGGCCAACGGCATATCGTGACGAACTGGCATGTGGTTGCCGACGCGAGTGCGGCTTGGGTGCGGCTGGCCGATCAGCGCAACTTTCGCGCCGAGCTGATCGGCAAGAGTCCAGCCCATGATCTCGCTGTGCTCAGGATCAGTGGCGCATGGCAAGCGCCTGAGCCGGTTCCAGTTGGTCGTAGCGCGGATCTGCAGGTTGGTCAGAAGGTATTCGCCATCGGCAATCCGTTCGGCTTCGATTATAGCCTGACGGCTGGCGTCGTCTCGGCCCTCGACCGCACCATCTACAACGAGCGATCTGGTGAGATCCGCGGGCTGATCCAGACCGATGCAGCCATCAACCCAGGAAACTCAGGCGGTCCTTTGATCGATAGCGCGGGACGGCTCATCGGGATCAATACGGCCATCTTCAGCACCTCGGGCACCTTCAGCGGGATCGGTTTCGCGGTGCCGGTGGACACCATCAATCGCGTGGTGCCGCAGCTGATCGCGCGCGGGCGCTACGTTCGTCCACGCATTGGCATTACCGCAGACGATGCCGTGAGCAAGCCGATCCTGCGGCAGCTCGGCGTCGAGGGCGTCTTGGTACTGGGTGTTGGGCCAGGCTCGCCCGCTGCGATGGCTGGCCTGATCGAGACTCGGGTCAGCCCGGCGGGGGAGATCCTTCCGGGTGATGTCATTCAGCGTCTGGATGGACAGGCAGTCACCGAGATGGTTGAGCTGATCGAGATCTTGGAAGGCTATCAGGTGGGTGATCGCGTGACGCTGTCACTCTGGCGAGATGGCCGCCCGCTGGAGGTGGCCATCCATCTCGGCGGTGAATCGTTGCGCTGGGATTGAGCAGCGCGTGAGGAAGCGCTGCTCAACGGGTTAGGCGCTATTCGCTGGCGTGCCTCAATCGAATCCACAGACGCCGGTTGGGCAGCAGCCGCCGGCCCCACACGCAGGCGCTGGCGCCTGACCACTGCCAAGGGCACTGCTTGAGATCAGGTTGCCGCCATTGGCCATGCGGTTGACCGGCGTCGAGGCTGGGGTGTCGCCACAGGGCATGGCTGCGCGCTCGCAGAGCTCTCCCCAGGTGCTGATGGTTTCGCTCATGCGGTGATTCACCTCGACGATGCGGCCATTGGCCTCACAACGATAGTCGTAGGTTGGCATGATGGGTTTCTCCGTATATCGATGTTTGCTGATATGTCCGGATTATACCAATCGCCTGCCGAACATCGACAGTGCTTACCCATGCCGCAAGGCGGCTCGCTAGAGCCCCCAGGTCAAGCCCAGCTGGGCGAGCCAGAGTCGGGCGCGCAGGCCGAGGCCGGTGGTATAGCCGGTCCGCCGAAAGCGAATCTGTCCGTCGCGGTCGATGACGAAGCTGGCCGGGACGGCCTGGACGCCCCATCGGCGCGCGATGTGCCCATCGGGATCGGCGATCACGGGCAGGTCAAGTGCGCGCTCGTCGAGGTAGTGGCCGATCGCGTCGGCATCGCCTGATTGCATGGCAACCGCGATCACCTCGTAATCGGTCCCGATTGCCTCAAGACTGCCTTCCTCGAGCTTGCAGATCGGGCACCAACTGGCCCAAAAATGGACCAGCCTTGGTCCGGTCGCCGGGCTGCTGAGGTCGATCTGCTCAAGCGTCGTGACCGATGGACCGCTGAGCGCTGGCGCCATGCCCTCTGCGAGTGGCCTGGCCTTGTACCAATGCACCGCAGCGAGCACAACGAGGATGAGTGCGCCCTCGAGTCCCCAGCGACGCAGACGTTGCCCCCACGTATGCTCGCCATTCGGTGGCTTGCTGTTATCGGTTTCCGCACGCATCGTGAGACAGAGCGATCAGTGTTTGATCGTGCAATCGATAATGATGAGACGAAACGCCGTCGGGGTGCCTACTGACCGTGGTAGAGGCTCGGCCAGGCTGCCGACCAGGCTGTCGGGCTGGGGCATCCGAGGCGGTCGTTTCCGCCAGGAGAGAGGAGAAGGTTGTCATGCCGTTGCTGATTCTGTTGATCGTCATGCTTGTTCTGTGCAGTGCCGGCTCGGCGCTGGCTGCTAAGCCCAGCGAAGGGCTGTTCGATCTTGATGCGCTCGAGGTCAAGATCGCGCCCAGTCTGCCCTATGTTGAGCTCCAGCAGGGCGATGAGACGGTGCTGCTGATGCGCCATCAAGACCCTGGCCATACCATTGAGCCGCCCTATCAGAAGACAGCCCGACCCTGCCCGCCCTACTGTGTGCAGCCGATGCAGTTGGCGCCTGGGGTCGAGACCATTGGCGAGCTCGAGCTCATCGACTATCTCCAGCGCGCCGCAGCAGATCACAGCGATGTGCTGGTGATCGACTCGCGGACAGCCGACTGGGTTGAGCGTGCGACCATTCCTGGCAGCCTGAACATTCCCTATAGCCAGCTCGATCCCGCCTATGCGAAGCCGGCACAGATCGCCGAGATCTTACAGCTTGAGTTCGGTGCCGTAGCCGCGGATGGGCTTTGGGACTTCGAGAATGTCAAGACCCTGGTGTTCTTCTGCAACGGTGCTTGGTGTGGCCAATCGCCAACCAATATCAAGGCCCTGCTCGGACTTGGCTATCCGGCGCATAAGCTCAAATGGTATCGCGGTGGGATGCAGGCCTGGGAGCAGCTGGGACTGACGACGGTCAGTCCTGGCGCCGCTAGCGATTGAGGTCGTCACTGATGCGGATCTGGATCGGTATCCAGCGTCGAATCATGCGCTCGAGCTCACCGGATCGGCGCCATTCGTCAAGCACCTGCGCGAGCTCCCGTTGTAACTGAGTCTCCTCGCTGCGCGTCACGAACCTCAGCTGCTCGCGGGAGAGAGGCCGAAAGAGCCCCGTGAGCTCGGTCTCGTTTGGGTTAGCAGCGAGCGCCCAAGCCGTTGTCGCGTCATGGATGAACACTGTGATCTCGCGGGCGCGGAGCGCGGCGATTGCCGCGGTTGCGTCTGCGAACGGAACGCGCTCCGCGCGCGGCAGCCGCGCTTGTACGAGCCGGGCGCCAAGGCTCGCACGCTGGTAGCCAACCCGCTCGTCGGTGAGCTTTAGATCAATGACCCGAGGGAAGCGGGCCAAGTCTTCCGTGCGGATGATCGCCATTTGACCGCTGTCGAGCACTGGCGTGCTGGCTGTTAGGCCAAGTGCGGTCAGCTCTTCGCCCGGCAGGGCCGAGAGCAGGATGTCGACGCGGCCCCCCCGCAAGGCATCGATCAGACGCGGCTCTGGCAGTGCATGAAGACTGAGCTCGCGCTCGAGCGCTGCGGCCAGGGCGCGGGCAAGATCGACCTCAAGTCCCTTGACGACACCGCCGCGCTTGAAGGCGAGTGGTGGACTGTTCAGGCTAATCGCGAACGCCAAGGCCTGCGGCGAGGTTGCTGCAGCCAGACCCTGGATGGGCATCAGCAACAGTGGGCAGAGGATGATCGCGAGGTCGAGCCAGCGCCGGTGACGATGAGGCCCCGGCTCTGGCTCAAGGGAACGCTTGGCCGGCCGCACCTGACGCCCCTCCTGACGAACCCATTGACGACCCAACTGGCGAACCCTTTGGCGAACCGAGCCGGGCTTCAAACAGAACCCCCACTCGCCCAGGCGCGGCGCTGCGCTGGCGCAACCATCGGTGCCAACTGCCGTCAGTCGCCAGGTAGGATTGGGGTTGTCGCACCCTGCTCGGGGTCCGGCTCGGTGCTGAACCACGCCAGTTTTTCACGCAGGCGCACAACCTCTCCCACGATGACCAGCGTTGGCGGCTGAGGAGGGTCCTGCTCAACCTCGGCTAGAATCGTGGCCAAGGTGCCGACATAGACCTTTTGCATGTGGGTCGTGCCTTGCTGCACCAGTGCGACGGGCATCTCGCGTGCAACCCCGTGCTCAATCAGCTTGTCGACGATCTGTGGCAGTCCCACGAGGCCCATGTAGAAGACGACGGTCTGATTGGGCTGAGCCAGCTGTGGCCAGTTGAGATCGATGCTGTGATCCTTGAGGTGACCGGTGACGAAGGTGACCGACTGTGCATAATCGCGGTGCGTCAGGGGTATGCCGCCGTAACAGGCGCAGCCATTGGCTGCGGTGATGCCAGGCACGACCTGAAAAGGCACGCCCTCGGCCGCTAAGGTGTCGATCTCCTCGCCGCCGCGCCCGAAGATGAAGGGATCGCCGCCCTTGAGGCGTAATACGCGATGCCCCTCCTTTGCGAGTCGCGCCAATAGTCGATTGATCTCCTCTTGGCGCATCGTGTGCTGATTGCGCTGCTTGCCGACATAGATATGCTCTGCATCGCGTCGGACCATGTCGATGATCGGCTTGGCGACGAGGCGATCGTAGACGACGACATCGGCCTGCTGCATCAGACGTAGGGCGCGGAAGGTCAGGAGGTCCGGGTCCCCAGGGCCGGCACCGACGAGGTAGACCTCGCCCATACTGGCTGTGGTGCCGGCTGCGAGCTCCTTCTCCATCGCGATCTCGGCCTCATCAAGGTGTCCGGAGAAGATGCGTTCGGCGACACCACCTTGCAGCACCCGATCCCAGAAACGGCGCCGATCGCGCTGCTGCTCGAAGCGAGCCTTGACCTTGTCTCGATAGTCGGCACAGAGCTTGGCCAGCCGCCCATAGCCCGCTGGCACCAAGGACTCGAGCCGAGCGCGGATCATCCGGGCGAGTACCGGCGATGCGCTGCCGGTCGAGACGGCGACCACGACCGGTGAGCGGTCGATGATCGAGGGCATAATGAAGGTGCAGTCCTCTGGCTGATCGGCGACATTGACGGGGATGCCGCGGGCGTTGGCGAGCGTTGCGATGCGCCGATTCACCTCGCGGTCGTCGGTCGCTGCGATCACTAACCGCATGCCCTCGACATCGCCGTCCTCGAACGGGCGAGCGCGGTGGCTGAACTCTGCGCCGTCTATCCGCCGACCGAGCTCCTCGGTGAGCTCGGGGGCGACGACCGTGATCCGCGCTCCAGCACGGCTGAGGTTGTCGAGCTTGCGCATCGCGATCGGACCGCCGCCGACGACGAGGCAGGGTTTTGACTTGATATCAAGAAAGATGGGGAGATGTTCCATCGCTGAGGCTGCCTCTGAGGGCGAAACTATGATGTACGAGTCGACCGGTTTGGTTGATCGACGCGGACGCGAACGACAGGCTGCCTGTCGCTGCTCACTGGAATCAGCGCTCAAGCAGACCAATGATCATACGCCCTGAGCGCTGAGCTTGGGTCGGGTCGTTGGCACAAGACCGGCGACGGCGCTGTCTGAGCATGTTAATATACTGAAATACTTGGTCATTGGGTAGTCTAACCGTGGTCACAGAGATCGATTCCGAAACCCTGCGCTCGCGGCTGAGCGATGGCGATGACATCCTGCTTGTTGATGTCCGTACGCCTTCGGAGGTTGCGCAAGGGGCATTACCAAATGCCATCCACATCCCGATGGCAGTGATTCCGATGCGGGTTGCTGAGCTGCCTCGCGACCGTGAGCTGGTGATCTACTGTCGCAGTGGGGCGCGCTCTTATCACACCTGCCAGTTCCTTGCCCAGCAGGGCTTCGACAACGCCGTGAACCTGCGCGGCGGCATCATCGCCTGGGCCCGACACGGCTACGAGATTGGCCAGATCAAAGGCGCCTAAGGCCCGGTGGCAAGCAGGCTCCAGGGCTGCTCATGTTGCCTTTTTGGCTGGTTTCGGCTAAAAA